>CACYXI010000075.1 GCA_902778265.1 uncultured Bacteroidales bacterium
GTCGTTCTTCATATAGCGATATGTGCGACCAGCCATGTTATAGTCCTCGAAATCACCGAGTTGTTCTGAGTTCTTATAGAATGTGATAGGGAGCTTACCACTTGGATTAACCTTGCCATAGAGCACGTCGGCAACAGCCTCACCGCCCTTCATGCCAGGATACCAAGCCTGAACGATAGCGTCACATGACTCTGTTTCTGGCTGAAGACCTATTGCAGAACCTGAGCAGTTTACATAGATTACCTTCTTACCAGCAGCCTTGAGTGCCTTGAGGAAGTTACGCTGAACGGCTGGAAGCTCGATGTTTGTACGGTCACCACCCTTGAAACCGTCAATTGTAACAGGCATTTCCTCACCTTCAAGTGAAGGAGCAATACCACCTACGAAGATAACCTTGTCATATCCTGCAAGTTTCTTGATGATGTCATCATAGTTGATGATTGACTCTGTACCTACATTTACGCGGATGCTTGCACCCCATGTAGGAACATGTGCAAAGTGAATCTCTATCTTATACTCCTTGCCTGCCTCAACCTGGATAGGTGTGCGAGTAGGGGTTACGCGCCATGTGTTGTGCTTCTGCTTAACCTCACCATTAACGATAACGTCAAAGTCAGAAACAGACTCTACGTTGATAACAACCTCGCCTGACTTCTTAGGACGGAATACAGTCTCATACTGAGCGCTGAAGTCTGTAAGGTTTACACCAGGAGCCCATTGATAGTTACCTGCTGTTGTCTTGAAGAATGGAGAGCCGTGCCATAGAGTTGCTACAGGAGCGCCCTCACGCTTTGCATTATTCCAGAAAGTACCCTTGAATCCCTTCTTTCCCTCGAATGAGAGCTGGTCGAATACATCGGTAACAATCTTATTATCAGTAAGATCGCATCCCTGCATATACTTCGCCTTCTTGTTGTAGAGGCGAACACCGTCAAGAACGGTAGAAGTGGTTGTAGGAGTGCCGTTGTAGTTACCCCACATCATAACCTTGTCGTTGGCATTAGGGCCAATGACTGCTACCTTCTCGCCTTTTGCAAGAGGAAGTACATTGTTATTGTTCTGGAGGAGAACAATAGACTGACGAGCGATGTCAAGTGCTATCTGGAGATGCTCCTTGCTCTCAAGTACAGAAGATGGGATCTTACTCCACTCTACGAGTGAAGGATCGTCCATTTCACCGAGGTCAAAACGGCCTTCGAGCAAACGAATAACGTGCTTGTCAACCTCAGACTCCTTGATAAGGTCACGCTTAACAGCCTCTGGAATACTCTTGTAAGCATAGTTGAAACCACACTCTACATCAGTACCTGCAAGTGTAGCACGAGCAGAAGAGTGAACTGCATCACTTGCCACCTTATGATTCTCGTGAATATCAGAAACAGCTCCACAGTCACTTACGACAAGATACTTGAACCCCCACTCATTACGGAGAATATCCTGAAGCAGACGTGTGCTTGAGCAGCAAGGCTCATTGTCATAACGCTGATATGCACACATCACCTCACGCACCTTTGATTCTTCTACAAGATACTTGAATGCAGGGAGATATGTTTCCCAGAGGTCACGTGCGGAGATGTTATTGATATCTGCTGTGTGACGGCTCCACTCTGGTCCTGAGTGAACGGCATAGTGCTTTGCACAAGCCCATAGCTTACGATACTTTGAGTTCTCAGGTCCCTGAAGACCACGGACAACGGCATCACCCATGAGTGAACTGAGGTATGGATCCTCACCGTATGTCTCCTGACCGCGTCCCCAACGTGGATCACGGAATATGTTTACGTTAGGTGTCCAGACAGAAAGTGCATGGAAACGCAGAACGTCATCACCTGATTTCTGCAACTCATTCCACTTGGCACGTGCCTCTGTGCTGACAGCGTCGAACACCTTATATACCAAATCATTATTAAAAGAAGCAGCCATACCGATAGGCTCTGGGAAGTTGGTCACATTTCCCATATTGGCATAGCCGTGAAGAGCCTCACTCCACCATTGCCAATGCTTGATGCCAAAACGTGGAATTGCAGGAGAGTCATCAAGCATAAGAGATGCCTTCTCTTCAAGTGTGAGACGAGAACAGAGATCCACAGCACGCTCATGTGCTGAGAGTGATGTGTTCTGATAAGGGTATTGCTGCGCATAACAACCCATCACCGCCTTACCTGAAGGCAGTAGTCCAGTGAATAGTAGGATAAATAGTTTCTTCTTCATTTATTTTAATAGATGTATTTTTTACCGTCTATGATATAAATCTTTCCTTTTTCAAGTACATTGACACGCATTCCCTGAATATTGTAGAATTTATCATTTTTCATTTCTTCATTTATAATCATAATGCCTGTCTCTGCTGCATCTTTCATCTGACTCAATGCCGCATGAACACCCCAGTATGCAGGCTTCTTTGTAAGCTGTGAATCGAAGAGCAGCGGATTACGCCCGGTACGCCATGTCAGGTCATCTGACAATCCCCATATCATGAGCGACTTACAGTTGTCGTGCTTCATAGCTATGCGTGCTATGCTATAGAACGACTCTGCCTGCTGCTGGAGATTAGCCTCTGACGTGTTGTCAATACCAAGGTCAAGTTCCGTGATGTGACACTCAAAACCAGCCTCCTTGAAACGCGCTATGTTGGCATCTATCTGTCTTGCATACTCAAAACCTGCATCCATGTGTGCCTGTATGCCTACACCATGAATAGGAATACCGCTATTCCTTAATCGGGTAGCAAGATTATATAATGCCTCACTCTTGCTCCATCCCTTACCTTCTACACCATAGTCGTTGAGGATGAGAACTGCATCAGGATCATACCTGTGAGCCCAGACGAAAGCAGAGTCGAGGAAGTCCTCGCCTATACCTGTTGCCCATACAGACGGACGAAGGTCGTATCCCTTTGGATTAGAGTAGATGGTCTGCTGATTGTCGGAAAGCACCTCATTGGCTACATCCCATTCTGCAACCTTACCCTTCCAATGTGTCACCACGTTCTTGATGTGATTATGGAGAATATCAAGCAACTGCTCACGAGTAAAGTTGTTCGTGTTCTTAGTACCATCAGTAGTGAGCCATGAAGGCAACTGAGAATGCCATGCAAGGGTATGACCACGCACACGCATATTATGCCTGTTGGCAAAGTTCACAAGACGATTACCATCATTGAAGCTGAAATTGCCCTGACTTGGTTCAACAGCATCAAACTTCATCTCATTCTCGCATACCACCATGTTAAACTGCTTGGCAATCAGAGCAGAACGTGACTCATTGTCGTTATCTACGTTTATCTTCCAAACTGGTACGCAAGTGCCGATATAAGTTCCAGCCTTATCAGCATACTCGCGCAATGGTTTCTTGTCTTTCTTTTCCGTGGCTATATCCCAACTACCGTTGTCATAGTCCTGTTCGTCGTTATCATCCTTATCCTCTACATCACCCTGACCAGAATAGACGAGAGAGGTGACACGAGCCACGACCTTAAAGCCATCATCGGTGAGTTGCTGTTCTACCTTCCATGTGTATGCCTTTGGGTAGATGATATTGAAATTCCATGCCACATTCTGATAGGCAGTCTTGTTCTTGGCAGTAAACAATACAAACTCATCGCCTTCATGGAGGTCGGCATCCTTGGTGAGCTGTATGCGAAGTCGAGGCATCTGCTCAGAAACAGAGAACTCCTGATCTATATTATAATAGGTGACATCTCCTGCTACCTCTACCTTATCGTAGTTGTTAGCAGAGGCTATCTCACAGTCAATACGTGCCGTAGGACGGAGTATTAGCGTTACATCCTGACTCTTGGCATAGTCAGCTATATAGAGTGTACCTATACCATCATCACCTGGCTGAAAAATACCATATACATTAGTTGTAGAGGATATATTACCTATACCTCCACCAATAGCATCCTTCATTATGTTGAGTCCTACGGCAGAAGATGTGCCAGTGCCACCTGAAAGTTTCTTCGCCTTTGCCTCCTCTACATCGTTATTGATAAGCACACGACCTTGCAAGACTCTCACACCACCGTTTATCACGTTCCTATTGCCCGTGATGCGGTAGGTGCCAAGTCCTTCCTTAACAATGCCCACCTGAGTATCCATCTTATCCTCAATAGGAGAAATACGTCCGGCAAGGAGCGCATCATCGTTGGAATATCCCACTACATAGTAGGCACTATTACCTGCCTTGTTCTTGACATAGCCATATATCTGACTACCCTCCTCTGTATCAAGATGTCCTATACGGATGCCTCTGGTGCCTGATTCGGCTGCAAGCGTGGCACCCTTATGAAGTGTGAGACTACAGTTTTGCAATGTAAGGTTAGCCTTACCCTCCGCCATATCATTAAAGGCGGCATCCGGGTTGAAGGTCTTGCCATTATGCATCCACATCAAGCCATAGAAGCCGTTGGATGTAGATAGATTCTGATACGGCCACACATGCACGTCACCCTTGAACTTCGACCAGTCGGGACTCTTCTTATTCTTATCTCCGATATATGTGCGCTCGCCACCCGAATAGATGTCAATACGTCCCTCACCCGTCACCGAGCATTGGATATAGGTATAGCGAGCAGTCTTGAGAATGAGGTTAGCCCCCTCAAGCATACGTAGTGGTGTTGAGAATGTCTCGTATGAAGAAGATGTATTCTGCTTGCTAATATCCTTGGTGACAGTACCTTCAATGGTGAGGGTGTTATCTGCGTGACAGTAGCCTAAACCAAACCACACCAAAAGACCCACCCCCACCCCCCTCCCATAAAGGGAGGGGAGTAGATAGAATTTCTTGCTAAAGAAATTCTCTATATTAAATATCTTGTACATAATTTCTTTTCAAATTTCATGTAAATTACTCCCCATAGCGATAAGTAGTATCTACTCCCCCTGGAGGGGGTAAGGGGGGTGGAGCCTTCCCTTTGGGAAGGACGGGTTAGGCTATTTTATCACCAACGCTCCATTCACAGGAATAGTAGCAGAGAAGGTTTTCTTTGTCACCTTCATATCCTTAACAGAGCCATTAGGAGTTACACCCTTAATGCCCTTGTCGCTATCGCTGTAAACACTTACTGTGCTTCCAAGCTCAAACATATCCATAGGGATAGTTACCTTCAATGGCTGTTTTTGGCCATTAACGGCAGTAACGTACCACTTGCCTTCCTGACTCTTACGTGCAAGAACGATGTACTTGCCTGGATAACCGTCAATATAACGAATGTCATCCCATGTAGTTGGAACCTTCTTCATGAAGTCAACAGCCCAAGCTGGAGCATCTGTGAGGTTGTTTGGTGCCATAGCGAAGTGCTGAACTGGACTCTGGAACAATACTGCAGTTGCGAGGGCGAATACATCTGATGTTACGCGATGACCACCCCACATCTCGCTTGAGTTCTTTGGATTATAATACCAGTTGAGAGTTGAGCCACCGAAATCCATGCTACCTACAACATTACGAATGAATGGAATGAAGGTTGCATCCATAGCCTCACGGTCACACTCATTCTGACCAAAGTGAAGGTTCTCTGAAGCACGAACTGCCTCACTTGCAACATAGTTAGGGAAGAGATACTCCCAACCGCGTGGAAGGGTACACCCGTGGAAGATAACAAGAATGTTATGCTTTGCTGCATCCATAAGGATGTCACGGTAAAGCTCCATTGTGCATTGCTTGTCACCTCCGAAGAAGTCAACCTTGATACCACGAATACCAATCTTCTGCATCCACTCCATTTCCTGCTGACGAGCAAAAGCCGTATTCATGCAGTTGCGTGGAGTCTGTGGAGCATCATTCCAGAGACCGTTTGAGTTATACCAGAGATAGAGATAAACGCCCTTCTCCTTACCATACTTTGCAAGCTCGGCGATACGGTCACGACCAATCTGTGAATCCCACTGAGCATCAATGAGAAGAGACTCCCAGCCCATAGTTGCAGCGAAGTCAATATACTGCTTCTGTGTGTCGAAATTACAGCTCTCATCATTTGCAATAATCCATGACCAAGCACCACGACCGTATGAATCCTTTACCTTATCGCGAAGAGAAGCAATGGCATTAGCCGCATTTGCATCTATCTGTGAAGATGTCTGGGCAGCAAGCACATCCCATGTAATTGTTGACTCTACTATGTCCTTGAGATTGTCAGAGATAGTGATAGTACGCCAAGGTGTTGCGTCAGGCAAAGCCATCTGAGCACCAGTTGAGCCATAGCCATTGTTCTCTTTCTGGCTTGGGAAAGAAACCTGATACTTTCCACCGCCCTTATTCTCAAGCTTACAACCTGGATAGCCACCTGCCGAACCTGTCTCAGAAACGAGGATCCAAGTATTTGTCTTGGCAGTCTGGGCATTAGCACTCTTTGCATTTGTCACCTGTACGTTAGCACCAGGAACCTTGAACAGACAAGGGAAAGTATAGCCATTTCCCCAACCGTTCTTGCCCATCTCCTGATCGGCGTCGTAGTGAGTCTCATAGCTTGGTGCTGTACGAGCAAAGCCTGTCATCTCACCCATCTGAGGACACATGAATGTCGTTGTTCCGTCAACCATAGAGAAGGTGGTAGCCTCGCTGTTTACAACAACACACATAGCCTCTTTCTTTGACTGAAGCAACTCATACTGGAAGGTAACATCATGATTACCTACGTTGAATGTAATCCTCATCACATCCTTACCCTCTTTGTTGGCAAAGGTGTATGTCTGCTGATTTGCCTCATAGTGATTCTTCTTACGCTTTATATTATATAAGGTGTAATCAGCCACTATAGCCTTTACCTCAGAAGTCTTGCTGAGAGTAAGATCCTTTGTGAAGTCACCGATATTTGTTTCAAGACCGAGATCTGATTTCCCTATACATGTCGTGTTGTTATAATTGATAACGTATGAAGGTTTTCCACCGTCACATAAAACAGCAACCTTCAGCTTGCCGTCTGGAGATACCTGAGCGTTACAGCCTAACCAAGCCTTCCCAAAGGGAAGGATATTAGATACTAATGTCAATAAAAGTAGTCTTTTAAACATAATACTATTTACAATTTACTATTTAGCTATGTACTATTTACAATTTACAATTTACCATGTACAATGTACAATTCCCCATAGCGATAAAACGTATCTACTCCCCCTGTGGGGGTGAGGGGGGCAGCTCCCTCCCTACGGGGGAGGGCGGGGGGAGAGGCCGTAGGTGGCCGCCTTACTCCTTAACGAACCACTTATCCAAATTAAACAGCTTGCAGCCCTTTAGTCCCTTGAACAGGAAGAACACATCGCGTGTACCCTGAATCTTTGAGATAGGAGCAGAGAAATCTTCCCATTCTTCCCAACCTCCAGTAGGTGCAATATCAACGGTTGCTATCTTCTCACCCTTGATTGAGTCAAGATGAACCTCAATCTGACCACCCTGAAGAGCACTTGCTGCTGTAACTGTTATTGTTGAAGGAGCCTTTGAGAAATCCACCTCACGGAGCTTGATCCAGTCGCCATTGTGGATGTCACTCACCCACACACGGTTCTGCTTCTTGTTCCATTCCGACTTAATGCCCTGAGAGAATGCCATTGTCTCGCCCTGAACAGTCTCAAACGGATTGAGCTTGCCGATAGGAGCAGGACCTTCATGAGTTGGCTTCATGATAGGCAGACGACCATCCTTCTGCCATTCAAACTCCTCTACACACGCACTTCTTGCAAAACCGCCACCCTTAGGCAACCAGCCTGTGTGATAGAAGAAATAGTTATGTCCCTTGAACTCAATGATACCGCTATGATTTGTGAATGACTTTGTATCATTCGTCTGAGGCATCACCTCACCAACGTATGTCCAAGGACCCTGAGCCGTTGGACCTTCTGAATATGCTATACACTCAGGAATGCCGCCACCTGCATAAATAAGGAAATACTTTCCCCATGCAGAAGCAGCAAGTTCCTTCTTTGTCAAACCCATCTTCTTTATCTCTTCCTTTGTGAGAGTACGCTGCTTGTGAAGCCAAGGACCTTCCACATATCGCTTGATAGTAGAGTCGCACTTAACATCAGAAGCCAAGTGAATCATATCCTCAGAAAGCTTTGCACTATAGAAACGAGGATTACCCCAGCCGATATAAGCCTGATTATTCTCGTCAATCCAAACCGTAGGGTCAATATGATCCCACTTACCATCCTCATAGAGTGGCTTGCCAAGAGCATCACGATAAGGACCTTCCACCTTATCAGCAACACCTACACCGATAGCCATACCACCGCTGATCTTTGAGTGGATAGGCACATAGAGATAGAACTTACCGTTACGCTCTATACATTGAGGAGCCCACGCACGATCATCAGCCCACTTGAAGTCACACTGGCTCAAAGGACATCCATGATCTGTCCAGTTCACCATATCTGTTGTAGAGAACAGTCTCCATTCGTTCATCCAGAAGAAGTCTGCGTTATCCTCATCATGTCCTGTGAATACATACAGACGATCCCCACTCACCATTGGAGCAGGGTCGGTTGAGAAACAAGTCTGAGCGATTGGGTTCTGGGCGTAAAGACCTAACGAAGTTCCCAAAAGGAGACCCACCCCCAGACCCCTCCCATAAAGGGAGGGGAGTAGATTGTATTTCTTACTAAAAAAATTCTCTATAAAACTAAATATCTTGTACATAATTTTCATTTTTTCCTTTATCCCCTACCCCCACAGCAATAAAATGTATCTACTCCCCCTTGAGGGGGTAAGGTGGGAGGAGCCCTCCCTTGGGGAGGGACTGGGTGGGTCTTACTTTAAAATCTTCTTATTATTTACAATATAAATCTCACCCTTCTTTGGTGTATTTACCCTCTGTCCCTGAAGGTTGAAATAGATAGTGTTCTTATTTCCAGCCTCTACGGTCTCCACTTCCTCTATACCTGTTGTCTTTGGAAGAAGCTCCAGCATCTGCTCTGCGTAACGCTTACCGAACATACGGTAGCCCTCAGCTGAGAAATGCCAAGCATCCTTTCCGTTTCCTGGAATATCCTTTGCAGAAATCACGTAAGAGTTAGGAATGGCTTTCTTGAGGTTAGGCAGAGCAGCCTGATTATGCCAAGAGCAAGCACCGCCCTGATCTGCATAGAGTGTTTCACCTGCAAGAAGCGGAGTCTTCTCTGGGTCAAGACCGAGATTATAGCAGATACGCTTATAAATCTCTGCCACCTTGTCGCACCAATCTGATGCGCCATTGTTTGACTCACCCTGATGCAAGAGAATACCCTTGATAGTACCTGACTTCTGAGCCAACTTACCCATATCTATCAATCTACCGAGCGGATCATTATTATACTGAGCGCAATAGCCCTTGAACCAGTCTGCCTCACCTGCGATATACTCATCCTTATATTCCTGCATGAAGAGCTCGATTCTTGCACCGCCCACGGCAACGTTGATAACACCTACCTTTACATTCTCTGGAAGATTTTCAACGAGAGTACGACCGAAATAGTCAGCAGGTGTCAGACCTGTACCTGGACGACAGAGTGGTGGAACGGCAGTGTACCAGTTACCCATCTTTCTTGTTGCGCTGAAATCAACGGCTGGCATTGTAAGGAAACGCTCTGGCACATTCTGCTTGTCGATTGCCTCAACAGCAGCGTTACCTTCCATATTAGACTGACCGAAGCAGAGATAGATATGGAAATTAGGATCACCCTGCTCTACGAAATCCCATGTATCAGGGATCATAGGAGCCTTAGGGTCAATAGTACCATTAGACTTAACAATCATGAAAGTTGTACCATGATCCTCACTTTCTGTTGACCAACCATCTGTATTACCAGCCTCAAAGTCACCATTCTGCACTACATCTACACCATACTCATCGTCAGAGAGCTTAACGTTATCGAAATAGATATAGCCATTGAGCTTACCAAACTTAAAGTCAAGTCTGTCTATCGGATATTCCGCTGTAAATTTCCAAGAATAAGTCACCCACTCCGTTCTTGTGTTCTTTGTCTTCAATTGCATCACATCAAGTGACTTGCCATTCGCATCCTTGTTGCTGCTCTTGGTATCAATTGGACATACTACCAACTCAGTAGTAGCAGAAGCCTGAACCTTTACTTTGAGAGTATAGTTCTTGCCCTTAACGAGAGGTGTTGTCAAACTATAGTTAGCCTGGTTATCCTCAAGATTAGTACCACCTGTTGCCTTGATACATAAACAATGCCCAATAGTGCCTGTGGTTTCTGCGACGTTGATGCAGTCTTTGTCGTAAACTGAATTGATGCTCTGAGCCTGAGTATTCAGGCAAAATGTACCTACAGAGAGGATGTCAAAGAGTAAAATTGATAATAAACGTCTCATTTCTTGTTTTAGTTATACGATTTCGGTGCAAAGTTAATAAAAAAAACGCAGAAAATTCCCAATCCTTGTTGCATAAAGTTTATATATTGTTTCATATTTGATTATATCAAAGAACTAAATAGTGTAAAATCGACAATTATTCCTACGTAATGGGATTTTCCCGATATTCGGCTATGTTTTGGGGTACAACGAATGCCATATTCTTCAATAAAATAAATTATAAAATGAAAAGTGAAAAATGAAAAATACTTTGCGTCTTAGCGGCTTTGCGTTTGAAAAAAGGAAGCGGATTTATCTGATTTATCTGAAATAAATCGCGCAAATATTAATGCGCCAGCTATCAGATAAATCAGTTTCCCTTATTATTTTTACGATAAAATAACACGGAAGTCCGTTTCGATGAATTCAAGACTGCGAGGGCTGAACGTCGAAGAGGTCGGCGGCCGAAGGGAAAGCCAAAGCCCGCCACCTGATAGGGCAGTCCGATAGGGCTGTTATTCTGTATGTGCGTGATTAAAGGAGCGCTGAAAGTGCGACACCTAAAAACTAAGACTTTAGGTGTCGGTCCTACAGACCTCATTCCCCCTATATCGACAAATATAACAGCCCTATCGGACTGCCCTTTTAGGTATCACTCTTTTAGAGCTCTTTCAACTGCGTGATATACAACAATATACGAATAAAAGAATTCGTCGAACTCACGTTAAAATAAAAACTCAGCATTCAGAAAATATATTGAAATAATAAACAACAATAACGCCTGTAACAAACAAATGTAATTACTCCCTTCCCCCGAGCGGGGGAAGGGCTGGGTAGGGGCTGTTAACTGGGTAATTCCAATATTCCTCCCTTCATAATACCATTATAATACCATTATATTACCATTATAATACCATTATAATACCATAAACTATGGTAATTTAATGGTATCTTAATGGTATCTTAAAGGTGTTTATATGGGAAGATGAACGGAGCTACAAACATTAATTAGCCTTACGGCATAGCTTCTCATAATCATGTTAGTTTAGTGTTTTACTATCCGCTTTTATTCGATTGTAGCAGCCTGAAAGGCTAACCAGCTACTAGCCTGGGGCATCGCCCTAGGTTGGTTGAAGTTGATAATTTCGCCCTGAAAGGTCAAAAGCATTGTTTCGTGTTAAGGCTTTTGCCCTTACAGGGCGTTAGCTATTTCTCCATTTTCCACAGGGCGTTGCCCTGGGCTGGTAGCTTTTGCCCCTTCGGGGCGCTATCTCCCATAAATTTTATGTGTTTTATAATTGGAAAAAGATTGGTAATTATTGTCTGTTCAGCACCAAAGGTGCGTATTTGTATTTATTGCTTTTTGTCTTATACAAAACTTGCGAAAGTATCGCTATGAATCTTTCGCGAAATATATACTGAAATGATGAAAAAAATAACTTTTGAACGACGATTTGTGATGCGAATAATGTCGGCGGACCCTCATTTTCCCCCTTTGGCATGAAATCGCAAAGCATCATATTAACATTTGTTTAGAGAAACATTTTTTGTGATTATTTTGCTAATTTTCCTAAAAAATAGGACAAGACCCTACTACATATATGTTAAAAGCGGTATTTTTTCGCTATTTGGAACAAAAAAAAAAGTATAAGATATAAAAAAGAAAGAATTTATCAATATATTTACTTACTTTTGTCTCGAAATTCAGTTCAACCAAAACAGCTAGGTAAAAAAATTGACTTGATAACAAAAGTTAAATACTAACATGAAGTTCGTTTCGGAATAAAACTAATTTTAAACAAAAAACATTTTTTATGAATTTAACCATAAATAAGGTATTGCGTGTGGGTGTAGTGTCCACAGTAATGACGGGCATAGCTCCAAAGACCGCAGCAGCAGTAACATCAGGTTTAATGTTATCTGCTCCTGAAAAAAGTTTATTTGATTTTTATTTGTAGATAAACCATAAAATTTAAAAACAATTATTAACTTAAACTTATCGAAAAAAATGCGAAAACTTGAAAAGTTTGGATCATGGAGTCGGGCATTCCTTCTCCTTTCAGTCCTTTGCTTCTCAGCAGTCCTCGCTCAGGCACAGACTGTAAAGGGTGTCGTAAAAGATCAGAATGGTGACGTTGTCATTGGCGCAACTGTTAAGATCTTGGGCAGCAAAGGTGGTACTGTAACAGACAGTAATGGTCAGTATTCTATTGAAGCACCGAATGGTTCTATCCTCAGTGTAAGTTATATCGGTTTCCTGACTAAGCAGATGCGTCTGAGAGGTGAGAATACGGTTGACATCGTTCTCATGGAAGACAACACAACCCTTAAGGACATCGTCGTTATCGGTTATGGTACTCAGCGTAAAGAGTCTGTAACTGGTTCTGTGGCAAATGTTTCTGCTGAAAAGTTGATGGAGAACCCATCTTCTAACATCACTCAGGCTCTCCAGAACCGTATTGCTGGTGTTGACATGCAGCAGACCAACTCACAGCCAGGTGCTGAGATGCGTATCCGCATCCGTGGTCAGCGTTCACTTACTGCGTCTAACGACCCATTGATCGTGCTCGACGGTATCCCATTCCTCGGACAGCTCTCAGATATCAACCCTTCTGATATCAAGTCTCTTGACATCTTGAAGGATGCATCTGCTACTGCTATCTATGGTTCTCGTGGTGCCAACGGTGTCATCATGGTAACAACAAACAAGGGTAATCTTGGTGCAGCTGCAAAGGTTACATACAATGGCTATGTAAACTTCAAGACCCTCTTCAAGAAGTACCCAATGATGGAAGGCGAGAAGTATGTTAAGATGCGTGCGCTCGCTGGAAAGTACACTAACGGTCTTGATGAAAGAGATGACGTAAACACCGACTGGCAGGATCTCTTCTTCGAGAACGGTGTTTCTCATAGCCATGACATCACTGTTTCTGGTGGTACTCAGACTGGTACATACAGCTTCGGTGGTAGCTACAACCACGATGAGGGCGTTATCCCAACTCAGGCATTCAACCGTTTCACTCTCCGTGCAAACATCGAGCAGAAGATTGGCGAATTCGTTCGCGTAGGTCTTTCTTCTACAAATACATACAACACAAAGGAGGGTACTCAGCTTAGTGTGTACAATGCTCTTAACATGTCTCCAATCGTTGACCCATACAACGCTGACGGTACTCTGAAGCGTGTCGTTCACCTTGGTTCTGATGATATCTTCGTTCTGACAAAGGATGTTGTCAAGGAAAATGAAGAGAGATGGCGTCAGGATACAAATACCCTCGCTACCTACAACTCTATCTTCGGTGAGATTGAGTGTCCTTGGGTCAAGGGTCTTAAGTATCGCGTAAACCTCGGTCTCAACTATCGTGGTATTCAGGTTGGTGGCAACACAGGTGAGGGCTTCAATAGTGTAAATGAAAAGGAGCTTTCTTCTGCATCTATTCGAAACGAGGTGTACAAGAACTATGCTGTTGAGAATGTTCTTTCATTCGATCGCACATTCAAAGATAAGCATCAGTTGAACATTGTTGGTATGTTCTCTGCTGAGCAGACTCGTTTTACAAAGAATCACCAGAGCAGCCGTGATCTTCCTGATTATTTCCAATACTATAATATCGGTGCTGGAACTCAGGATGTTACCGTAAATCCAGGTAAGGATTTCCAGGATTACTGGCAGGCAGGTCTTCTCTCATGGATGGGACGTGTAATGTACAGCTATGATAACAAGTACATGATTTCTGCTGGTGTTCGTGCAGACGCATCTTCTCGCCTTGCTCCTGGTCATCAGTGGCACACATATCCTGCCGTATCTCTTGGTTGGAACATTGCAAACGAAAAGTTCATGGCAGAAGCTAAGTGGATTGACAACCTGAAGATTCGTGCAGGTTATGGTCAGACCGCTAACCAGGCTATCGATGCTTACACAACTCTCGGCTCTCTTGGTACAACAAAGTACAACTTCGGTCCTACAGGTTATGCTACAGGTTACTACCTGGAAACACTTGCTAACCCAGATCTTGGTTGGGAGTATAGTGAGACCTACAACTATGGTGTTGATTTCTCTTTCTTCAATGGTCGTTTGAGCGGTACTTTGGAGTATTACACAATGAAGACAAAGGATGTGCTTAACAAGGTTAGCCTTCCTGGTACTGCTGGTGTAGGTTCTTATACTGCTAACATTGGTAAGACTGAGAACAAAGGTTTCGAGGCAAGCGTAAATGGCGTTATCATCGACAAGAAGAATGGTTGGACTTGGGAAGCTGGTGTCAACATTTCTCTTAACCGCAACAAACTTACTGAACTTGCTTCTGCCGACAAGAAGACAGGTAGAGATGAGTATAACGGCTGGTTCGTAGGTTATCCAATCGATGCTCTCTATGACTACGAGAAAGTTGGTCTCTGGAACGACACTGATCCAGACTGGCAGTACTTCCAGACTATGGAGCCAGGTGGTAATGAAGGTATGATCAAGGTTAATGGTGGCCGCTATACAGTGGAAGAAGAAGAGGCTGGTACAATTCCTGCAGGCAAGAATGTAGGTGATCCACGTGCTATTGGTCCACAGGATCGTAAGGTTATCAGCCTTGAGCCAGACTTCATAGGTGGTTTCAATACTCGCGTAGCTTATAAGAACATCGACCTCAACATCATTGGTGCATTCCAGTGCGGTGGTAAGCTCATTTCTACTCTCTATGGTGGTTCTGGTTACCTCAACCTCCTCACAGGTCGTCGTGGTAACGTAGATGTTGACTACTGGACTCCAGAGAACAAGGGTGCTGAGTTCCCACGTCCAGGTGGTATCCAGTCAGGTGATAACCAGAAGTACGCTTCTACCCTCGGTCTCTTCGATGGTGGTTATCTCAAGATTCGTAACATCACTGTTGGTTACAACTTCACTGGCGCTTGGATGAAGAATGTAGGTCTCTCTTCACTTCGCCTCTATGCTGCTGTGCAGAACCCATTCATCATCTCTTCTTCTTACTATAGCCTGAGCGGTCTCGATCCAGAGCCAAACTCAATGTCTAACCAGGGTCAGTTCCACGCTACACAGATCGGCGGTCACGCTCTTCCTGTAGTTGGTACTAATGCTCCAACAACACGTAACTATCTTATTGGTCTCAACCTCTCATTCTAAAAAACAAGAACAATGAAAACTAAAAATATCATTTGCATTTGCGGCATAGCTATGATGTCTGCCGTGGGCTTGTCTTCTTGCAGCGATATACTGGATGAGCAGCCACGCAGTAGCTTTGACCCATCTTTTTTCAAGACACAGAAGGGTGTAGAAGGTGGTCTTACCGCTTTGTACTCTCACCTGCGTAACATCTATGGACAGGCTTATTACCTCACTTCTCTTGAGGCAGGTACTGACGAATACACATACGGTCATTCTGCTGACGGTAACCAGAAGGATATTGATATGACAGGTGCTGGTAACCTTACTCCACAGACCGTTCGTTCTGACGCTTACTGGGGACAGGGATTCTCTGACATCAATACAGCTTCTTACGTTATCGAGAACGCATCAGAGGTAGGTATTGCTCCAAGTCTTGTTGCTGAGGCTTATTTCTTCCGCGGAATGCACTACTTCAACCTTGTTCGTACATTCGGTGGTGTGCCATTGGATCTCGGTGGTGGTGAGCTTCACTCTAACAATGCTCCTAAGCGTACATCTGTACGTAATACTGTTGATGAAGTTTATGAAAGAGCTGTATTCAAAGACCTTGAGAAGGCAATTGCGGATCTTCCAGAGACACCACGTGTAATAGGTGCTGTTACAAAGAACGTAGCTCGTCTCTATCTTGCAAAGGCTTACCTCACATACGCTTGGTGGCTCGAGAATCCAAACAACATTCCTACATACCCTGCAACGTCAAAGCAGGATAAGTCACAGGCTGCTAAGTATTTCCAGGAGGCTTATAACGTAGCTATGGAGGCTATCAACAACCCTGGTCCTTACAAGCTCCAGGAGACTTTCCGCGATGTTAACCTCTTCGAGAACGACCGTAACGCAGAGTGGCTACTCTGGGCTGACCACACTCTCGAAAGCGAGCTCTACAATGGTGCTGGCTTCGGTTGGGGTAATGGTGCCGCTCCTGAGAACTTCGCAGGTTGGTTCACACAGTGGAACTACTGCGGTGACATGAAGGGTACTGACAAGGATGGTAACGTATTCAACCCAGTTCTCCGTGAGCCTATTCAGGGTCTCGGTCGTCCTTGGACTCGTATGGCTCCTATTCCTGATGCCCTCGAAAAGTTCACAGATACAGACAAGGACTCTCGTTGGGATGGTACATTTGCTACTCAGTATCGTGTGAATATGGCTAAGGGTGGCAATAAGGCAGCATACGTAAACGGTGCTAACGGTTCACAGATCAAGAACGGTGAGACATTCCTCAAGTTCCTCAGCGCAGACGAGAAGGATGCTAACGTAACTTATGCTGCTGAGAATGGTTCTATCAACGCTGGTACAATGGAGGGTGAGCCTGCATTCGTTATCAAGCTTAGTGACATCAGCCGTCAGACTTACCCAGGTCTCTGGAAGACTATCGATACACGTACTGACCGTAAAATGGAAACTGAGCTTGGTTCTCCAAACGCTGGTTCTGTCCGTCCTTATCCTATCGCTAAGTTCTCTGAGTTCTACTTCATCGCTGCCGAGGCTGCTGTTAAGGGTGCAAAAGGCAGTCAGAGTGCTCGTGACCTTATCAACGTAATCCGTGCTCGTGCAGGTAAGTGGACATATTCTGTTGGCTACAACTGCCCAAAGGTTGAGGATCACAGCACAGAACTTACAGATGCTACTCCAGCTGAGATCACTATCGACTACATCATGGATGAGCGTCTCCGTGAGTACTACGGTGAGGGTTATCGTTGGTTCGACCTTGTTCGTACACAGACTTGGGAGAAGTTCGCAGGTGTATATCACATTGCTGATGGAAACGGTCGTCAGGCTGTTGAGAAGAAGCGTGATATCCAGAAGTACTTCTATCTCCGTCCAATCCCACAGGGTCAGATTGAGGCTATGGTATGTTCTCCTGAGGAGAAGGCTGCATATCAGAACCCTGGATATTAAAAATCTGGATATTGATTTAGGTTTAAGTTTTTGAATTCATACATATTCAAAACATGTTTATAATGCGAGAGTGGCAGACGTGAGTCATGCCACTCTCTTTTTTTGGTCACTATCCAGATGTCGATTTTTAGCGGTTTCATCGGGCTATATTAAAAATAACCAAAGAATTTGTCGAGGGGGGTTACACCTTTTGCTATTTTAGGACTTTTACATACTGATTATCAATAACTTACATTGGGTGTAACCCCCTCTAAAAAACGCCATATTTTTCAGAGGGGGTTACACCCGTCTTTATAGCCTGATTCTCAATTAGTTATACCCACAAAAACATCAAGGGTGTAACCCTCCTCACAAAATTTTCTCTCCAAAAACGTAAAAAGCATTTTGCGTGCCTTGGGATTTTTCGAAATTCCCAAAATCAAACCCTTACCTTCAAGTTCGCTTCTCCTTCGCTTCTAATTCGCTTCTAATTCGCTTCTAATCCCATTCAGCTCCCTTTCATGTAATGGGAGCTGAATGGGATTTGCAACGGACTCACAACTCTAAGTTTGCATCGTCTAAGAAAAAGATAGGATAATCTTTGCTTAGTAAGGCCAGATTCCTTACCTTTGTT
>CACYXI010000076.1 GCA_902778265.1 uncultured Bacteroidales bacterium
TGTCTCAAAGCCCTTCTTCAGCTTTGGGCGAATAGCCTTGTAGTTAGCCACGATGTTATTCCAACGAGTGCGCACACGCATCTGACCGTCAGAACGTGGATTTGTCATCTGAGTGATTTTCTCAGATACGATAGTCATTCCGTTCACCTGCTTGAAGGTGAGGTCGCCGACTGAGCCAACCTGCTTACGGAGAAGTCCTGTAAATTTTGCCATAGTGTTTGAATTTAAGTGTTAATGACTAAGGTCTAAGGTCTAAGGACTAAGGACTAAGGTCTAAGGACTAAGGACTAAGGACTAAGGACTAAGGACTAAGGACTAAGGACTAAGGACTAAGGTCTAAGGACTAAGGACTAAGGTCTAAGGATTAAGGTCTAAGGACTAAGGACTAAGGTCTTTCAGCCTTTGACTTTTGACCTTTGACTTTTGACTTTTGACCTTTGACTTTTGACCTTCGACTTTTGACTTTTGACCTTTGACTTTTGACTTTTGACCTTTGACTTTTGACTTTTGACCTTTGACTTTTGACTTTTGACCTTTGACTTTTGACTTTTGACTTTTGACCTTTGACTTTTGACTTTTGACTTTTGACCTTTGACTTTTTGACCTTTATGAAATGAATTGATACTTTGTTTTTTCATGGTTCTTTACTGATACAAAGCCCATACTTTGCTACGCAAAAGGTTGTGCTTTTCTCAGTATTGAGAGGACGAAAAGAGTAGCGAAAGAGCAACTCTGGACTTCCTCACGTGTGCAAAGATATGTAATATTTGCGGAATATGCAAATATTTACGCTGATTTTAACATCGTTTAACTAAAGAAAGTGACAAAGTGACAAAGTGACATTATTTTCAAGCCATAACGATGAAAAAATTACATATTAATTTACGCGCGAACCTTATTGTAAAGTAAATAGAATTGATAGCTTGTTGCATAAACCGCACTTTTGCACTTTTGCACTTTTAGGCTTATAATTCATCATTCTAAACTATAACCACACCGAAATGTTGGTTTCTCAGTCTTATGCAATTTTAACATATTTTTAATGCAAATTGCATAACAAACACATAAAAAACGCTAACACAACAGACGTATATATATCAAAAACAACAAATATAAAGTATCATTCCTAATACAATTGTGAAACGCGCCGTTTTTCAAAGGAAACCCACGCTATTATCATAATATTCGCCATATCTGATAATCTGTACTCATGTTAATACACATCGGTTTTTCAAGTACTCAAGCGGTTCGTTGTGAAACGAGCCGCTTTTTTTGTGTCCGAAAAGTGCAAAAGTGCAAAAGTGCACTTTTGAAAACAAGGCATAGGGGATTAAGATTTTTACAATACCTTTAAAAATGCACATAAAAAAAGTGCCATGCGAGAGCACGACACTTCCTGCTATTTTAATAGCTTTGTGAAATTTGGGATTGGAATTGCGTATTTTTCTTTACAATGCTGGAGTGATAGCAGCAATCCAGGCATCAATGCGAGGGGCTGTCTTATCATCCTCATTGTCGTTGTCGAGGGCGAGACCAACGAACTTGCCGTCGGTTACTGCCTCTGAATCATCGAATGTGTATTCTGATGCATCAACAGCACCAACGACGTTTGCACCTGCTGCCTTAGCTGCATTATAGATTTCTGCCATACCTCCGCAGAATGTGTCAGAATAGCTTGATGAGTCGCCACAGCCGAAGAGTGCTACGGTCTTGGCGCTGAGGTCAGCACCCTTGAGCACCTTGATACCGTCGTACCAATCGTCCTGCACTTCACCTGCACCCCATGTACTTGTACCGAGGATGAGGTTCTCGTTTTCTGCCACTACGTCGGCTGTGAGGTCAGACACGCTGATAGCCTCTGTACCGAGTTTTGATGCGATTTCGTTTGCTATACCTTCGCAAGTTCCTGTTGAACTGCCATAAACTACGATAGTTTTTTTCATAATTAGAAGACCCACCCCCTTACCTTTGACACATACTCCGATGTTCTTGCTCTGGCAAGCATCCCTATGGGCTGAGCGATCAACATCGGACTTCCCATAAAGGAAGGGGAGTAGAATGTATCATACCTTAGAGGGTATTAGGGCATTTTTTTTAGAATTATTAATTTATAAATAGATAATTATCAATTATTCCACTCCCCTTTTAGCGTAATAGTTGTAACTACTCCCCTGGCACATACTCCGATGTTCTTGCTCTGGCAAGCATCCCTATGGGCTGAGCGATCAACATCGGACTTCCATTTATGGGAGGGGTAAGGGGGTGGGGCTGTCTCACGCTATATTCTCCCTCTGTTTCCTATCACAGAAGCGTTCGCATTGACAACAGATGTCATAGCCGAGGAGAGCACCGATGATGAAGTCGTGCTCTGGAGATAGGCGTGCGAGAGGCTTATCCACGATGATGCGGATAGCGTCGAGGCATTGCTTCTTACCGAAGAATATGTTGATGTTGGAATGCCCCACCCTCTGTATCACGTATTCTATACCCTGGCTCTTGAGGCGATTCACGGCGAAGTCCTCATAGCGGGCATTACAGGTGAAGAGGATCATCTGCCTCACACCTTTCTTATATTCGTAAATATGATTCATCAGCACCTTCATATCGAGAGCCTGCTGAACTGTTTTGAGTTGTTCTGTTGACACCTTCTTTATTTACTATTTAGCTATTTACTATTTAGCTATTTACTATTTACTATTTTTAATTGCGCTATTGCGAGTGCAAAATTACTGCTTTTTACAAACATACGCAATACCCAGAAATTATGATTTTCGCTTATGAACAAATCACGATTTTTGAGTATTGCGTATATATAACGAAAACTGTACCTTTGCACCCGAAAAATGGAACAATAAAATTGTACATTGTAAATGGTAAATTGTACTTGACATGATGAAAAAGAAATCAATCAAATTACTCGTCGCGTTGTCGATGTTGCAGGGACTTGCAGGAAAAGCCTATGCTACGGCATTTATGGTGATGGGCTACGAGAAAGCAATGGAGGTTCTGGCTAAGAATCCGACGATTACAGCGTATTTCGTGCTTGATGAAGCCCCACACAGCCCCTCCCCCTTGCCCCTCCCATAAAGGGAAGTCCGATGTTGATCGCTCAGCCCATAGGGATGCTTGCCAGAGCAAGAACATCGGAGTATGTGCCAGGGGAGTAGTTACAACTATTCGAACAAAGGGAGGTGGATTATAACATCTTTGATATTTAATATTTTTATAAATTAATAATTTCAAAAAATGCCCTAATGCCCTCAAGGTAGAAATACTATCTACTCCCCTCCCTTTATGGAAGGGGTAAGGGGGTGGGTCTTATAATGATGAAAATTCAAAAAATCACAGGTCGTGAGATCCTTGACTCACGCGGTAATCCAACCGTAGAAGTGGATGTAGTTCTTGAGAACGGAGTAATGGGACGTGCTGCTGTGCCTTCTGGCGCAAGCACAGGTGAGAATGAGGCTCTTGAGCTTCGTGATGGCGACAAAGGTCGCTATCTCGGTAAGGGTACACTCAAGGCTGTTGCCAATGTAAATGAGATTATCGCCCCAGCACTTATCGGTGATGATGTATTCGCTCAGCGTGCCATTGACCAAAAGATGCTTGCTCTTGATGGCACCCCAACAAAGAGCCGTCTTGGTGCAAATGCTATCCTCGGTGTTTCTCTCGCTGTGGCTCAGGCTGCTGCAAAGGCACTCAACATCCCTCTCTACCGTTATATCGGTGGTGCAAATGCCTACACCCTGCCTGTTCCTATGATGAACATCATTAATGGTGGTGCTCACTCTGATGCTCCTATCGCTTTCCAGGAGTTTATGATCCGTCCTGTAGGTGCTCCTTCTATCAAGGAGGCTGTTCGTATGGGTGCAGAGGTGTTCCATAACCTTGCAAAGTTGCTGAAGAAGCGTGGTCTCTCTACAGCCGTTGGCGATGAGGGTGGTTTCGCTCCTGCCCTTGATGGTGTTGAGGATGCCCTCGACTCTATCTGTCAGGCTATCAAGGATGCCGGCTATGAGCCAGGCAAGGATGTTAAGATTGCAATGGACTGTGCTTCAAGTGAGTTCTCTGTAGTGGAGAACGGTCAGTATTTCTATGACTACAAGCAGCTCAAGAACGGTAAGCAGAAGGACCCTAACGGCAAGAAGCTCACAGCAGAGGAGCAGATTGACTATCTTGAGCAGCTCATAACCAAGTATCCTATCGATTCAATCGAGGATGGACTTGACGAGAACGACTGGGAAAACTGGGTAAAGCTCACTCAGCGCATAGGCGACCGTTGTCAGCTTGTAGGCGATGACCTCTTTGTTACAAACGTGAAGTTCCTCCAGAAGGGTATCGCAATGGGTGCCGGTAACTCTATCCTCATCAAGGTTAATCAGATTGGCTCACTCTCTGAGACTCTTGATGCAATCGAAATGGCACACCGTCACGGCTACACAACAGTTACATCACACCGCTCTGGCGAAACAGAAGATACAACTATTGCAGATATCGCCGTTGCTACCAACTCTGGTCAGATCAAGACTGGTTCACTCTCTCGTACCGACCGTATGGCTAAGTACAACCAGCTTATCCGCATAGAGGAGGAACTTGGCGAGGTTGCAAAGTACGGTTATAAGAAAATACAAAGATAAATGTATCAACATAAACTATTGTGACCAGAAAAACCTTTAACCTTTTGAATAAACGATTTTGAAAAAACATCAGCTACATTGTGAAATGTGGCTGATGTTTTGCAAAAAGAAATAAATGAAAAATGATAAATATAATTATGGAAAGAAGACAAAAAATTATAACTTTGTGGCTGATGACTATCTGTGTTTTTGCATGCCACACAATTACTGACATTCTCCCAATGTTCTGGGGTGAGAATATGGCAATTATTGCCACCGACGGCAACGCAGATCAAGGAATGATGGCATTTATGATGATACTCTCGTATTCCATACCTGCCTGCGGAATATTCTGTCTGCTGACAGACAGTCGTGCCAAGCTATTGCGAATTGTGAATGCGGTTCTGGCAATCCTTGTAGGATTGTTCAACGTGGCTCATGCCTTTATGGAATTACCTTCTGACAACGCAGGACAATATGCCATTTTGCCAATGATGGTAGTCATCGGTTGTGTGCTGTCATGGCATTCTATAAAATTTATAAAGTAAAAGATTATAAGTAAAAAGTATTGTTACGATAGATTTTTTACTTCTTACTTTTTAATTTTAAATTTATCAGATTATGGGATTTCTGAGAAAACTTTTCAGCAACTGCGCCAAACCACAAGGACGAATGGGACGTGTAATGCTGAAATTTATGAACGCGAGTCATGGCCCGCTCAACAACTGGGGACTGGATCTTGTAAAGGTTCAAGACGGATGGACGATGCTCGATATTGGCTTTGGTGGTGGGGCTTCGCTTAAACGAATGCTCAAACGTAGTAAGGGCGGTAAGGTATATGGTATCGACATTTCAGAGGAGAGTGTGAAAAAAGCACGTAAACTGAATGCCGATGTATTGGACAAGCAGATATTCATACAACAAGGCTCTGTTACCCAACTGCCTTACGATGATTGGAAATTCGACCTCGTAACGGCGGTAGAGGCCGTTTATTTCTGGCCTAACCTACCCGAGTGCATCAAGGAAGTGTATCGAGTTCTGAAGCCTGGTGGTCGCTTCGCCATTATGGTAGAGGTCGTCGTAACCAATTCAAAATGGCTTGACTTTGTGGAAGGTATGACTGCCTACCCACCAGAACAGCTTCAGAAGTTTCTCGAAGATGCAGGTTTCAAGAATACGGAGATACATAGGATGAAACCGTCGTATGCAACAATTATTGGAGTGAAACAGTAAAAGAACGGCCTCTCCCCCCGCCCTCCCCCGTAGGGAGGGAGCCGATTCGACAAAGAATTCGCAATGGAAAAATCCCCCAAAAATATTACTGATTAATTTGTCTTTAATTTCAATCATACCCCTTTCTCTTTCCGGCTCCCTCCCTACGGGTGGAAGTCCGATGTTGATAACATCGGAGTATGTGCAAAGCGGGGGGAGAGGCCTCTTTTTGTTGCTTATCCCCTTACTCGGCACTATGCTCGGCTCGGCCTTTGTATTCTTTATGCGAGGCGAGATGTCAGACAGGCTACAGAAGTCGCTACTCGGTTTTGCATCGGGTGTTATGGTGGCTGCATCCGTATGGTCGCTTCTTATTCCATCGATGGAAATGACAGAGGAAAGCGGACGCGGAGCGGTAGTACCTGCTGCCGTTGGTTTCCTATTGGGCATAGGCTTTCTGCTACTCATCGACGTACTGACACCACATCTGCATATAGGTACCGACAAGCCAGAGGGCATAAGGTCGCATCTCTCAAAAACGGCGATGTTAGCTTTGGCTGTCACCATCCACAACCTACCAGAGGGTATGGCTGTGGGTGTTGTCTTTGCCGGAGCGGAGAGTGGCGACTCGTATATCTCGCTTACCAGCGCCATCGCCGTAGCATTGGGTATCGCCATACAGAACGTGCCAGAAGGTGCTATCATTTCGATGCCTATGCGAGCAGCTGGCAACTCCAAGTGGCGGTCGTTCCTTATCGGTTCGCTAAGTGGTGCGGTAGAGCCTATCGGCGCTATTGTCGTAATACTGTTGGCTTCATTAGTCATGCCCATACTGCCGTATATGCTTGCCTTTGCAGCTGGAGCCATGTTCTACGTGGTAGTGGAGGAACTTATCCCCGAAGCATCAAGCGGTAAGCACAGCAATCTCAGCACCATAGGTTTCGCCATTGGTTTTGTCCTTATGATGGTGCTCGATGTGGTAATGGGGTGAATAGTTTTCAATTAACGTTTTTCAATTAACAATTAATAATTATTAATTGTTAATTGATAGTACATCTTTCATATCAACATTACTGAATGTCACGTCGATATGCTTGTCATGCCCTTCAACCTGATACCTGTATGTAATGGTCTTGTTAAGCGCAACCATTGCCTGAATGAAAGACTGAACACTCGGACTGCTTTTCAACTGATTCTTTGAAGCGGTTCTCAGAGCATCCTTATCCAAACTGTCGAGAATGTTAACAGAGAACATCTTGCCATCCATCGTTATGACATAAACCAAGACGTTGCCCTCCCAGAAAGAATCTGTAATACTAACACCAGGCTCCAAATTTACCGGCATATTACTACGCTCCGAATTAACCGTATTGTCAATAAGCATCTGCGCAGCCTTCTCTGCCGAAATATCGAGATTATCGGCATTGGCAAGTTCCTCATTACTAACGGTAACGGATGCTGTCTTGCCTGTTTTCTTACCCTTATACGAGAACGTAAGCGAAGCCTTGGCATCCACAATAGCACTAACGAGTTTCCTTGTGCTTGAGTTACGCACCATCACACAGACGAAGTTATCCTTCACCACGTTCAAGTCACCCTCAAAGATACTCTTGTCCGTGAATTTCTCATCAACGAGATAAGAGAACGTCACATTATCATTCTCGTAGGTGATATTCGTTATCTCGCCTATAACACCGAGTTTGATAGGCATCTGCCTCTGAGCCTTCTCTATCTCCTGCTTCAGAAGCATCTTTTTCGCGGTACTCTTATCACATGACACAAACATCACGCTGAGCGATAGCACCATCATAAATGCAAGAAACACTTTCTTCATAATTTTTTTCCAATTTATATTATTTACTTAACCTCCACCAAATGAGTAAATGAACCTTTGAGTTTCGAAGAAGAAACGCTAACCTCTATCCTACCCTTCTCCTCCTGTGGCTGAATTCACCTTTCCTCGCCGTTCATTCGTCCGTTGTAAATGGGAGTCAGAAGGAATATAGGGAGCGAAGGAGAAGCAAAGGAAGAGCGAAGGAAGAGCGGACTTACTTGCCCCCTACGAGCAAAGGGCTTTTATCCTTTTTTCCTGCTGCAAAGTTACTGCTTTTTTCTGAAATCTGCAATACCTTTCCCACAGCTCATAACATCATTTCCCACAATTTGTGATTTGTCCTTAGAAGAATGCGTTGAATGCAATTTCAAAGTTGCATCGAGTTTACTCTTTACCTTTTTACCTCTCCCCAAACACGAAAAGGTAAAAAGGTAAAAGGTAAAAGGTAAAGTGGTAAAGTATAAGAAAAGCGAAAGTGCAAATGCAACAATCAGTTATTAATGTGAGGCACATCGAGTGAAGGAAAAAGCATGGGGTCGCGTTTTTTGCGACCCCATCAAAAGAATGCCCTGGTTATGGGCTTTTCTAAGAGGATAAAATATGGTTTCGTAAGTATAATCATTAAAGATTAGGTAAGGCAAAGAACGGATTTGCTACACTTTCAATTCCTTGGCTTTCGCTTCATCATCCTTCGCTTTTTGCATCAATTTCTTTTTCTTTACAGAATCAGACTCCTTTTGAGCCAGTTTCTTGTGACATTCAGCTCTATTGCCGTATGCAAGGGCATTGTTAGGATCTAACTCTATGGCCTTGTTATAGTCTGCCAACGCCCCTATCCTATCATTTAATTCCGACTTCAGAGAACCGCGACTGATATATGCGTTTACATAATCAGGTCTCAGTTCGATTGAAACGTCGAAATCCTTTATTGCGCCCTCTATGTCATTCTGATAGAATTTGAGAACACCACGATTATAGTATGCCAGTACAAAGCTGGAATCCAGTTCAATAGCCTTGTCAAAGTCGGGCTTTGCACCCTCCCAGTCGTGCATTTCCGACTTCGTATTGCCACGGTTGTAATATGTCACTGCATCATTAGGGGCTAACTCAATAGCCTTGTTATAGTCCTGTATTGCGCCCATCTTATCACCCATGTATGACTTCAGATTGCCACGATTGCAATACGCGAGAGCAAGCTCAGGATTTAACTTGATTGCCTTGTTATAATCCTTCATAGCGCCCTTCTGATCGTCAAACTGAACCTTTAGCTTGCCACGATTAACGTATGCGACTGCATCATCTGGATTTGACTCAATCGCCTGGTTATAGTGTTCCAAGTTTTCATTCTCTTCAGCATTCAGAGTGCCATTATTTATTGCCATTATAAGGCGTTCCCAGAGTAACTTTAATATCATACGGTATCTGCTTAGGTCTTAATTACAAGTTAATACTATTCATACCTTACGGTAATACTGTTAAATCTACACATTACATCGGTTTTATGCAGAGATGATGGAGATATGAGTGCAAAGATAATAAAAAAAAATAAATAATAGCATTGTATGGAAAAAAATACACGATAAAATCTATTTTTTTCAGAATATACAGCTGAAATGCTATCAAAATCGGCAAAAAGTGATTAAAGTTGGGAAAAATAGGAGAGGAGAATGGAGTGAGCGGAATGACCGGGTTATCTGGGTTATCCGGTTTTTCCAGATTATCCGGAATTACCGGAAAAGCCGGAAATACCGCAATCACACAAAAAAAAATTGCCGGACAATCCGAAAAAAAATCCAGACTATCCGGCAATCACCATGATTTACTTAACGCTATACCCCAAGAGCTTCAGGATATTGATAGCATCCTTATCGCCCTCGGATGATTTCTTGCGCAGCTTATCGAGAATATCCTTACCACCCTTCTTATTGTTGACAGCCTTGCTCAACCAAGACTTAGCCTTCTTCTCGTCGGCAGTAACACCCTTACCTTTCAAGTAGCTCTTGCCCAAGTGATACTGGGCATCAGCATTATCTTGCTGGGCAGCCTTGGCAAAGTATTCTACTGCCTTCTTATGGTCTTTGGTCGTGCCAATACCTTCCTTATAGCACATAGCTAATGCATACTGTCCCTTAGCATAATCCTTTGCAGCCGACTTGGTGTACCATTGGAATGCGACTGCCTCATCCTTAGCCACTCCACGTCCTTTCTCATAGCAACGTCCAAGACGATACTGTGCTTTCTTATGCCCTTTCTCGGCAGCAAGTTTCAGTTTCGGAAAAGCCTGGGCGTAGTTCTTGGCTTCGTAGAGAGCCTTTCCTTCCTTGAAAAGCTTATCCACATTCTGCGCTGGCATATTGATGGTAAATGTCAGCAACAAACAAATAATCGATACCAGTTTTTTCATAAGCTTTAATAACTAATTTTTACAAGTTTCTTTGCTATGCTGTTTTCTTTTGGAGTTCCCTCAACTGTGACACAATGGGCAAGGCGCTCACCATCAGAAGTGGAGTCATCGCCATAACCGCTATCACAAGCCCAACTTTTAGCTACCTTTGCCGTAAAAGAGCCTCCACTAACGATGATACCCAAATCAGTCTTGATAGCCTTTGGCTTACCCTCATCGTTGTCGCCTGTAGTAACGGCTGAGAGAGTACCGCCCTTGAATATAACCTGAGTAGAGCAGTTTATACCCTTACCACCATCACCACTACTGGTCATAGTAAGCGTACCACCAGTCATAGTGAAATCGCAGTCGCACTTGATACAGGCAGCACTACTATAATCATCTACCTCCTTATCATATACGCAGTCGCCACTTGTGGTTATGGTTGTGTTTCCGCCTGTGATAACAACCACAGAATCGGACTTGATGCCACGTGCAGCATCGGCAGAAACGTTGATGTCGAGAGTGCCGTTATTAATCCACAGTCCATCGTTGACCTTGATACCGTTACCAGTAGAAGACTTAACGTTGAGTGTCAGATTGCCATCAACCGAGATATAGTCGTCGCAAGCAATAGCGTGCTTGCAGTTGCCTGTAACGTTGAGCGTACCGTTGCCCATGAGATAGACCTGTCCCTCGCTGAAGAGAGTGCCTTTCTGGCTAATCTCAGTATCTGCGTATGTCTCACCATCGGTCAGCGTGTTCGTCGTTCCATCGTTCACATAGAGATAGAGCGACTTCTTACATTGGTTGTTGATGGCTGCGCCTGTGGCATTATGCAACGTGAGGCCGTTGAGTTGGATGCCGAATTTCTTTTCGCGATAGACGAGTAACGAACCATTATCGCTTGTGCCGCTGAGCACAAGGAGAAGGGAATCGGTACTGGCTGATGCATTCACGATAACGTGGGCGCCGTTGCTTTTTACGAGGCCGTTGTCGTCACCAAGGACGGTGACGGAGTTGCCGTTGTATGCTATGGAGATAGTCTGTATCGTAGATGTAGGGGCTGGTGTTTCACCACCTCCTTGCTCCATATAGGAACTAAGGTCGGAATCATCCTTCTGGCAGGAAACCAACATGAAGAGTAATGCCACCAGAAAGCCCCCCATCCCCCCAAGGGGGAGCATTTTTTTATAGTTTTTACCGTTTATGGGGGTTATATTATTTTTATGTTTCATAATTTATTTTTTTATTGATAAACAAGCTCCCCCTTTAGGGGCCTGGGGGGCTTTAGAAATTAAACTTATACCCCGCACCTATATAGTGCATATCCGGATCATAATCGTCAGGCTCTACATTATGCATATCCTGGAAACGATAGAACACGCTAAACGTATGATGCTTCGTGATGTTGAGGTCTGTACCTACGGTATAGCGTGCCTTTTCTATAGCCATTGAGTTATAAAACTCTACGCTTGCGAAAGGAGTAAACAAGGCATGTTTCTTATCGTACTCCACCTGGAGGCGTGAGCGCAACTGATTCTTGCCTTTGCTTGAACGCACCTTGTCTTCCCACCCCATAGGGTCGTCGTTGAAGCTCCAACGTTGTACGGTTTTCTCCGGACGATAGGTATATTGCCAACGCTCACGAAGAGAAATGCGGATGTTATTATCGAACTTATACGAACCTGTTACTGAAGCACTAAAGCGATGACGTATGCCCCAATAAGATGGGCGCCATTTCTTAGGGAATCCACTTGCCTGATAGCTTATATCCTCACGAAAATTGGTATTGAGCAAGGTGTAGCCGGCATCAAGTTTAAGATATTTCACAGGCTTGTACTCGCCACCTATACCCACGCTCCAACGATCCATAGTCTTGAAGTCGTTGCGTGTGCGAAGGTCGGCTTCCAATCCTACGCTGAATTTCTTCGACAGTTTCTTCTCTGCCTCCAGCTCAACCAGCAGTCCCGCCTCGCTCTGCGCCATAGAAGGCAAGCCTATTGCCATCAGAGCCAGCATTAATATCGTTCTATACATTCGCATATTCTGACTCCTTGATTTTTATCTTGTTATTGATATCCTTATCATCCTCCCCCTCGTAATACACGCGCAACACAGCCATATCACGAAGGAAATCAACAGCCCCAACCTTTACGTCAGTTACGCTCAGTCCGAGACGTTCCTCAAGGTCAGCAATTAGCTTGGCGTGGTTTTCAGGTTTTATCAGTTCGATACGATCATACTGCACAATCTTCGAAGTCTGATTCTTCAGCACAGACTCAAAGATTACGATACCGATAATCACGATAATATCAATAGCAATCAATTCGGGTAGTGGGGTGCCAAGTATTTCTCCATCACTATCAACGCCAAGCGAAACAGCCATAGCGTGAACCACAGAGAGGCAGACAACCACGAAGAGGTATGTCATCTCGCGTACCGGCATCGTGTCGGTACGATATCGCATAATAGAGAAAATACCGAACAGACCAAGTCCGACACCCATCGTAGCCTTTCCGCGATCCATACCCATCATCAAATAGACGAGGAAGAAGATAGCTATAGAGATGATGATGAAGGTGAAATAGAAATCGCGCCTCTTGCTCTTCTTGAAATACAGGAACTGCACGATAATCCAGTTCACTAACATACAGACACCAAACCTTATCAGAGTGTCACCGAATCCTATTGAAAAAAAATCTTGCATACTTTTTTGTTTCTTGTTCTTGTTTTTTGATTAGTATATTTTTTGTCTTGAAATCTTATTTATCTCTATCAGTTTCGTTTTGAAACGATTTACCTGCAACTCGGGATTGGTGAGTGCCGATCCCATGCAATACTTAGAGAATCCATGCGGATGGATGCGAAGTTTGCGAAGCATCTCCAATATGGGCGAATAGACGAGTCCGTCACGCTTCAGTTCGATAATAACCAGATTCCCCATATCCTTATCCTTACCGCTCACGATGTTGTGGAAACGCAGGTTGCTATCTATCGTAAGGCGTTCGGTCTTCGACTTATTGACCAGAGTGATACGTGAGAAATGGTTGTTGAGCGTGGGCTGCAACGAGTCAACGCTATAGCGAAGATGCTTGTCAAGGAACTCGCGTTTCTGCTGTTCAGACACATTCATATCATTAACCTCGATACGCTTCTTCTTAGTGCGCCCATGATTGTTCTTTGTCTTTACCTCCATAAACTGCAGTCCGTTGATGCAATATGTGCGGAAGCGTATCTTTTGGCGGTTGGCATGATTCCATTGGTGATGGTTATACATATCAAACTGCGTGGTATCGAAATACGTTGTGTCGTACTCCAGATTACGCTCTCCGTCAATCTCCTGCACATAATAGTCGTGCTGAGCCATTTGCAACAGCAGTCGCAAACGCTCTGTCGTAGTGACGAATTTCGTATCAGTACGATTCATCAGCTTCACCCCCGACATCTGTTCAAGTGAAATTGGAGCAAACAGTTTTACAAGTTCAGTCATTATGTATTGTAGAATAATTGTTTTCGATTTGCGTCTGCAAAGATAATATTTATTTCTCATAATACCATAGTTTTATGAGTTTTTCTTTGCAACTATACCATTTTTTTCGGAAAAGTTTCCAAAAGGTTGGCGCACGCTTCATAATTCCGAGTGCGAAATTACGAAGAATCGGGACATTCGCCAAAGTTTTTCAGCGAATGCCCCGATTTATTCTATGAAAGTGTCTTATAGTGGTTATAGTCTTACGTTGGAAATATCTATGAGGTTATTAACGATGGCATAGATAGTGAGACCTGCAGGAGAGTGAATCTGCAGCTTACGGGCGATGTTACGACGATGAGTAATGACGGTATTGATGGAGATATACAGGTGATCGGCAATCTCCTTGTTGCTCATGCCTTGCACCATAGCTACGATGACATCCTTTTCGCGCTCCGACAAAGCCTCTGATGCTTCCGGATTCTGACTTATCATGCTTGAGATCTTCATAGATACCTCATCGGTCTTGGATTGCTTCTCAAGATGTCGGATAGCCGGCACAAAGATCTCGTCCTCAACCATAGCGTGAAGTTGCAGCCACTCCTCGTTATTGAAGATATCATACAGACAGGCTGTAAGTTGATTGTTGCGCAAGGTATTGGCTGGCAGATACTTGATGATGATATTCTTCAGCTCCTTCAGCTTCTCGGATGTATCGCCATGATGCTTAGAGAAGGTATCTGTATTATAGCCCTCTACGGTCTCGCCACGTAGCAAGGCCTCAACGTATGGGAAGAGCGCCTTCTCCTCATACTTCATGTGCTGATGTATAGCCTTGGCATAGTCATCATAGAGTCGGAGGATGAGTCGCCCGAGGTTATCATTCTCATCGAGTGCAGCAACGAGTTCGCTACGAATGAAAGGCAACTGGAATCCGAGATAGTACTCATGCGAGGCACGCAGGTACTTCATCAAAGTTGGCACAGATAGCTTCTCCTCACCATCGGGAGTATGATAGCCATTAAGTGCAAGATTGACCACAGCGAGGAATGTGTAGGTATCTACATTCTGCATCTCACAAACCTCACGCACGGATTTATCGCCAAAGCCAAGACTGATGCCAAAGGCGCCAAGGCTCTGGAGAACGCTATAATTATCTCGAATCAGGGATATCATCCGATCCTCCGGTTCGTAAAGTTTCATCTTCTTCATCTCATACGTTTTAAATGAAAAATGAAAAGTGAAAAATACAAGTTACAAATTGTACATTGTAAATGGTAAATTGTACATGCTTTCATTTTTTCATTTACCTTTCCGAGTGCAAAATTAAGAACTTTTTGCGAATTACGCAATAATAAGAAGTAGGTATTAAAACGAGGTTTTGTCTTTTTAACAAAAATAAATACCTACAAATGATGATTCTTTGCACAAAAGTACACAATCTGATACACTAACAAGGCATATAACTACGTTATAAATGATGTGCAAAAGAACAGAATCATACGTATTTTACCTTTCGTGATGGTTGTCGTGGTAGTCATAGTAATGGCTATCGCCACAATTATCGAGAAAATACATGGTACTACATTCGCCAGTACTAAGATTTACTCCACATGGTGGTTTACTGCTATCTGGGGCATTCTTACCGTTTGTGCTTTCTACCCCATAGCAAAGATTCTCAAGCGCAGACGTTTTTCTCTTTTCATCTTCCATCTTTCATTTTTTGTGATACTGGCAGGTGCTCTCACCACCCATATTACATCAAAGAAGGGCTATATACACCTTCGTTGTGGCGAGAGTTCTATGCTATTTACGGAACAACATAGCGACGGCAGTATGCGAACCGCCACCCTACCCATCACGATAACGCTCAACGATTTCAAGATAGAGAACTACGAGGGTACTACAACCCATTCCGACTATGCCTCGCATCTCACCTTTTCAACAAAGGAAGGGAGCATAAACGAAACGGTATCGATGAACAATATAGCCGTAGTGGAAGGCTATCGTTTCTATCAGACATCATTCGACAAGGATATGAGGGGCAGTATGCTGACCATAACCTACGATCCATACGGCACAGGAGTGACTTATATCGGCTACGGAATGCTGATTGTTAGTGCGGTTCTGCTTCTGGTTATGCGGCCTCTCCCCCCGCCCTCCCCCGTAGGGAGGGAGCCAGTTCGCGGAAGGAAATTTTTCATTTTTCATTTTTCATTTTTCATTTTCCTGTTTCTGGCTGCTATGGGATTTGTAATGACACCATTTGTGGCAAGTGATGACGCAGAGAAGGCAGAAAGACAACTGATAGTTTATAACGGAAGAATATGCCCTCTAAACACGTTGGCACATGATTTCTGTCTAAAGATAACAGGAAAGACAACTTACGAAGACTTATCGGCTGAGCAGCTTCTTCTATCTTTGCCTTTGGCTCCTAATGAATGGAGAGCGAAGTCACTTCTAAAGATTAAGAACAAGGCTCTGAAGGAAAGGCTTGGCATAGATACCGACCTTGCCCGAATCAAGGATTTCTACGAAAGCGACGGAAGCTACAAGCTCGAATCGCTATTCAACGAGCAGATGGCTAAGGCGGGAGGTGATCAGGATAGGAAACTGATACGCGCCTTATATGAAGCAGACGAGCAGATCTCGCTTGTGAATGCAGCTATGACAGGAAAGCTGATAGAGCCTTATAAGGGCAATAATCCACCAAGCGAGGCACGTATTACGGCAGAGATCATCTATAACCAACTGCCAATAACGGTTATCGGATGCGTGATGATAGGTATCAGCCTGTTGGTGATACTATTTGGGATATGGCTGATGGGTGACAGATGCTGGATGATAGGCGTTGGAACGCTTACGGCTATCTGCGCATTCCTATTGGGGATATTCGTGCTACGATGGTATATTTCTGGCAACATACCGCTATCCAACGGCTATGAGACGATGGTATTCGTATCGCTCTCCACATCACTACTCACCTTGATAGGTGTATGGATATTAAGGAGGCAGACATTCGTATGCAACACGATAGCAATAGGCGGAATGATGATTGCAGGTCTCACGCTACTTGTGGCACATCTATCGGAAATGTCACCACAGATCACCTCGCTCATGCCTGTCCTCCATTCGCCTTGGCTCACCACGCACGTATCATTAATAATGGTATCGTATTCTCTCTTCGCCCTCATGGCGGTAATAGCAGGTGTTGACCTCGTGAAAAAAGATGCACGATTAAACGCGCTCAACCGCCTCATGCTTTATCCGGCAGAGATATGCCTTGCGATAGGGATATTCCTCGGAGCTATATGGGCAAACCAATCGTGGGGTACATACTGGAGTTGGGATCCCAAGGAGGTATGGGCTTTGATATCCATGCTGATTTACTGCATACCACTACATACGGATTCGCTACCCGTTATGCGCAAGGCGAAGGTGCTTGATATTTACCTGATAATGGCATTCCTATCAATCCTGATGACATATTTCGGGGTAAACTATCTATTGGGAGGGATGCATAGCTACGCAGGTAATTAATTTAAGTGAAAAATGAATAGTGAAAAGTGAATAATACTGATTTTTTTGGTTTTCTTACCAAAATGCAGTAACTTTGCACTCACAAAATAAATGAATAATGAAAAATGAAAAATTATAAAATACAGTTTAGCGTGACCTGTATTTTTCATTTTCTCCATTTTTCATTTTTAATTTAAAAGAAATGTCATATAGTCAACAGACAATAAAACTAAATAAGGCGCGTGCCGAGGTGTATGTCTTCGATAACGGTTCTGAGGTTCGTGAGGCTCAGATAATGATTCATGCGGACAACATCGGAATGACATACAAGGAACAGCTTGATGCCGTTCTTGAGGCTTATAATGACTTGCGCAAAGACACGCTCAAGGGCTTTATCGCGGTTTTCAAGCGATACTACCTGAGTGATTCTGCCAATCAGGCGGAAATGGTGTATGAGCGCGAGACGAAGGAATGCGCCCTTTCTGTTATTGAACAGCCACCACTCGACGGCACCAAGATTGCCATCTGGGTATATATGATGACTGGTGTAGAGACTCGCGTTTCAGGAAGTGGTCTCTACGAGGTTAAACAAGGCAAACACCGCCACCTATGGAATGGTAGTGCCTATAACATGGCGGCAAGTAGCGAGTATCAGACTCATCATCTTCTTGAGGAATACATCGGGCAACTGGAAAAGGAAGGCTGTACCCTCGAAAAGAACTGCATACGCACTTGGTTCTTCGTGGCTAACGTGGATCTCAACTATGGTGGTGTGGTTCGTGCTCGTAATCACGTATTCTTCCATCAGGGACTTACCAACCAGACTCATTTCATAGCCTCTACTGGCATAGGCGGCCGTCAGGCTGATCCTAACGTCCTCGTGCAGTTGGATAACTATGCCGTTGATGGTATCAGCAAGGATCAGATTAAGTATCTCTATGCCCCAACCCACCTCAACCGCACAAGCGACTATGGCGTGAGCTTCGAGCGTGGCACATACGTGGATTATGAGGACAGAAGACACGTCTTCATCAGCGGTACGGCAAGTATCGACAACAAGGGTATGGTGGTTCATACTGGCGATATTGTCCGTCAGACCGAGCGTATGCTTGAGAATATCGAGGTACTCCTTGCCGAGGCTGAATGCACATGGGAGAACGTAAGCGAGATGTCCGTATATCTTCGTGACGTAGCTGACTATGGCATCGTTAGCCGAATGTTCGCAGAACGCTTCCCTAACAAGCCTTACGTCATCGTTCTTGCCCCAGTCTGCCGTCCAGGCTGGCTGATAGAGACGGAGTGTATGGCGATAAAGTAGACCCACCCCCTTACCCCTCCCATAAAGGGAGGGGAGTAATTTGTATTTCTATTCAATAGGGATAAATAAAAATGCCGCTTATGGAAATCCGTAAAGGAACCATAAGCGGCATTTTTTGATTTGAAGAATGTATCTACTCCCCTCCCTTTATGGGAGGGGTAAGGGGGTGGGTCTTTATCCGTATATTATCTTCCCCGTCTCTGCGTCTGTATTCTCAGGCACGAAGCTCTTGTTATACTGAGTCATACCACGGAGAGACATACCCATGTTAGAGAAACCACCATCGTGGAAGAGAGTCTGCATAGTAACCTTGCGGGTAAGGTCAGAGAACATAACCACACAATAGTCGGCACACTCATCAGCACTTGCGTTGCCAAGAGGAGACATACGGTCAGCATAGTCAAGCATACCGACCGTCGAAGCCCTTGATACCGCCACCAGCAGTCGTCATGGTAGGAGACTGAGAGATTGTATTTACACGAACACCCTTCTCACGACCATAGATATAACCGAAAGAACGTGCAATAGACTCAAGGAGAGCCTTAGCGTCAGCCATATCATTATAGCCGAAGAAAGTACGATGTGAAGCAACGTATGTGAGAGCAAGGATGGAACCGTATTCTGCAATAGCGTCAAGCTTCTTTGCAACCTGAATCATCTTATGGAAAGAGATAGCAGAGATGTCGAGAGTCTTGTCAAGGAAGCTATAGTCAAGATCATCGTATGTGCGTTTCTTTCGCATATTCATAGACATAGCGCATGAGTGGAGAACGAAGTCGATCTTTCCACCGAGAGCCTTCTGAGCCTCAACGAAGAGATTCTCAAGATCCTCAACGCTTGTTGCGTCTGCTGGAATGATTACTGCATTGGTCTTCTTTGCGAGTTCGTCGATAGTACCCATACGACATGCAACAGCAGTATTAGTGAGAACTATCTGTGCGCCCTCTTCAACGGCACGCTCAGCAACCTTCCAAGCGATAGACTGGGCATTGAGTGCTCCGAAGATGATTCCGCGCTTGCCCTTAAGTAAATTGTAAGACATTTTTTGTTATCTGAATTGTAAAAAAATAAAATAAGTGGCCTCTCCCCCCGCCCTCTCCCGTAGAGAGGGAAGTCCAATGTTGATAACATCGGAGTATGTGTCAGCCAATTCGACCTTGGGGATTGTATGCTTTTTATTTATTTAAATTGAAAAATCCGTATTTGAAAATTTCACCTTTTCATTTCGCAAATAAGCCTTTCGCATTCCGGCCCCCTCCCTACGGGGGAGGGCGGGGGGAGAGGCCCTTTTTTAAATTTGCGACTGCAAAGGTACAAATAAAATTGTGTGCGTACAACAATTTTCAAGAAAAAATACAAAAAATATTCGTTATTTCTATATCTTTCAACGATATTTCTGTATTTTTGACCTATTTTTTATGATTTTTCTCACAAATAGACATAATTCATCCCGTTTTTATTGATTATGATTATCCGCATTTTCCACAATTACGAAATAGGCGGGCTGAAAGCCCAATAAGCTCATAGCCTAGGGCATCGCCCTAGGTAGATGTGGGTCGGGAATTCGCCCTGAAGGGGCAAAAGCATTATTATATTAGAGCTTTTGCCCTTACAGGGCGTTAGAAATCTCTCATTTTTTCCCATGGCGATGCCATGGGCTAGTAACTTTTGCCCCTTCAGGGCGTTATCTCGTAATTGCACGATAATATTTTATTTACTATAAATAAACATAATCAATTATTCATGCACAACAAGCATAAGGTCATTACTTGTCATTATAATGTTGTTCGGCTTGGATTATCAGTACAGTCACACGATCATCATAGATATCATATATACGGTCATAAGCTATCAAAATAACGTTTCATATCCTCTGGTGTACTACATGATATAGTCTCACCATTTTCATATTCCTTGCGAGCCTTGTTAATATAACGAAGCATAGTAGGAGTGATGCTTTTATCATCGCTAATATTGGCTACACGTACAGATGCTATGCCACGTATCATCTTCAAAGCCTTTTTTATGTCTGCCACCAATGCATTATCTTCCAATGTGATAATCATCTGTGACTGTTTTGGAATGGATGTCGTTGTTGCCATAACTATATAGTTTATAGATTTTCGCAGAAAAAAATACAACTTTTTTAGCAATCTGCATATAAGAAACATCAGTTTTAACATAATTCTATAAAAATAACGTAAAGGCGACTCCAAAGCAAGTCCTATGTAAATCCCTACCAAACTCGGTGCAACTCCCATTTCTCGCCTATTCTATGGAACGGACTTGCAACGGCTTTGGAACGGATTTGAAGCGGATTAGTAGCGAAGGAAGAGCGAAGGTATAACGAACCGCTGCATTGCTCACTTTTACATTTAGAAAAAACAGAATTTTGACACCACTCTGCAACTCATCACCCGTAGCTCTGTAATAATGTGTGCATCAGAGAATTACACGGGTGATTCATTTTAATCCACTCGTCACTCACTCGTCACCCTTACTTAGCATATCGTCCTGAAATAGAGCCACTTGCAAAGATAATCCACTCGTCACCATAAAAATGGGTGACGAGTGGTGAGAGGGCAAATCACGCATATAACATTCATATTATCAATAAGATACACGAATTTGGGTGATGAGTCGGGTGACGAGTGGTATAGGGTGAATTGACGCTGTAAGCCTCAATGTCACAACAACTTACAACGTTACGGGTGATGAGTGACGAGTTTTTTCAAAACTCTTTTTCTGAATTGTAAATTTAACCACACATATTGTTTTTTTCGCACAAATATTTGGAGTTTTCAGAATAATTGTTTATTTTTGCACGCAGAAAGTTTTCACATGTATAACCACTTAAACATTCAACAACAAGAAACAGACAGTTAAACGTAATCAAAAAACAGACGAGCGGTAACGTTCCCCTTGTGCAGAGTCAGTATCAGATACTGGTATCTGCGAGATACATAAAATATAACATTGAGCTTTAAGCTCTTGTTCTCCTAAACTCGAATCCGCCAAATTCAAAAACAACGAGAACAAGTAAGCGAAAAAGTTCCGTGTCCGTTTAGGGCATGGACTTTACCGTAATACTTGTCAGTTGTGAAGGTGCTTGGCGGTACCTGAGTTTAGGGACGAGGACAATCGGAAAGTCTGCGCCCTTTTATTTTTTTATCATGAAAAAAATGTTATTATTAACTACTCTGTTAATTTGTTTTTTAGTAGCAAATGCACAAGACAAAGTAGTGTTAAAAAATGGAGACACTATTAGTGTGAAAATCACCAAGAACGATGAAAAAACTATTGAATTTCATTATCCTGGTGAAACTCTTATTAATGTGAAGAACAAAAGAGAAATAAAACAGATTGTTTATGAGTCTGGCAGAATTGAAAAAATAAAACAAGAAATAGAAGTTCCAAAGATAAACGATTCAAAAGATTGGGAAAAAGTGATTGAGACCTATTTGGAATCAGATGTAGAAGGATTGACGCGAATTGAACAAATAAAAGCGACTTCAGGATGGGGAGGTAGTTTAGGTTCTTCTTTGGGATATAAAGATGCTATAAAGAAACTTAAGAAAAAAGCAGCAAAATTAGGAGCTGGTGTGATTTTAATACATGGTCAGCCCAATCAATCTGCATCATCTCGTGGTGGCGGAGTTCAAGTTATAGCCACTGCATATAAATAATTTCAAGTAAAAACTAACAATTATATGTTAGATTGCAGAGGTTTACGAATACAACATTAATTTTTATGGAAAAGATATTCAATCGTACAAAAGAAGAATGGATGGAGTCAATAAAAAAATCCATCGCTCAGAAGCAAAAAGCTATAGCTGATGCTCAGGCTCAATTAAAAGCAGAGAGACTTGTAATCAAGCGTGGTAAGGTTGTAATTAATCAGTAAACAAACGTGAGTTCCGTATGTTCGGAATTGCCTGGAAGGCAATACTATGAGTAACCGAGGTGCATACTCGACGAAGGAGAGAATGCCCTCGGACAGGAAACGACCTCTACCCCTTCAGCCTGGAAGGCTGTACCTGATTAACTTTTACACATAACTTTTCGCTATGTACTGCCCTCCAGGCAGTAGAATGATTATGGGCTTTATACCCCGCACATCCTCGTTTCACTCGTATGTACGGGGTTACTAATAGTATTGCCTTCCAGGCAATTTCGCACTCACATAATTTACTGAATTTAATTTATTGCCAATTTACTTTCCCCAAAACTCTTTGCTTTCAGAAAAAGAAAACACCAATCTTCTATCCTGTAATGGGATATCGAAGATTGGTGTTTGTATTCAATAGAAATTCGTCATCTTATAAGCTGAGGCGGAAGCCAAAGCTCATAGTGCGTGCTGCGCCCCAATAACCTGTGAATGAGTTGAGGTCATGAGTCTTTCCATCAGTACCACGCTCTATATACTTAGAGTCGAGGAGGTTACGACCTGTTGCGAAGAGATTTATACGGATGTCATTGGTAAGAGCGCCTTCCCAACCGAATGTGGCATCAAGAAGATGATATGAAGGAAACTCGTAAGAGTCGGCCTTATCGTCAGGAGTACGACTTGAAGGCTCGAAATCAGCATACATACGGGCATTGAACTGCCATCCTGCGTGGATATAGAAACCGCCGTGAAGCTTTGCATCGAGCTGTGCCCCCATCTGAGTCTGTGGGGCATCGCCTACGTGAAGTCCGTCGCAAGAGATGGATGTCTCCTTGAGGGTTTCGCCAGAATATGTATCGTATGTGATTGCATTACCTGAGTTCTTCCACTTCCAAGAAGCAGTCATGGCATATACGCTTGCCTTGAGCCAAGGAGTGAGTTGTTGATGAGCGTTAAGCTCTATACCTGCATGAAGAGCGTTGAGTCCCTTGATCTGGTATTTCTCAGCAGCCGCATTAGCCTGCTTTGCAGCACTAACGGTAAGAGTCTTGTTTCGCCAAGAAGCGATGTAGCCAGAAAGCTCCATGCCACCACCGTTCCATGTAGGACGCCATCCCATTTCGGCCATGATGTTAGTCTCGTTGGTGATATCCTTGGTGATGCTCATATCGCTTGAAGCGAGATAGACACCTGCGTATGGCAGACGAGAGTTGTAGCCGGCATTGAGATAAAGGGCATTGTTATCGTCGGCCTTCCAGAGAATACCGCCCTTGAAGCTTGCGCCCACACCATGTGCCCAGTCTGACTTCTGTCCGTTGGCATCATTGTGACGGCGATAGTTGCCGTTGAAGACAGACACACCAAGGTTTGCGTTTATCTTTTCAGAAGTATATGACCCCTGAACATAGCCCGAAATGTGGTGAGTGGTACGACCATAGCGAGAGCCTACATAATCGCCGAGCGAGAGTGATGCACCCGTTGAAGGATCAACGAATGTATCACCACCATCATCTTCGACCAAGTATCGAAATACTGGTACTGAAGTCCTGCGCTCGCTTTCCACGAATCAGTAATCTTATAGTCACCGGATGCAATCGCTCCAAATTGAGTATGTCCAGAAAGATAGTCGATCATCACGTTCTTTGAAATACCATCTTCCATGTTCTCTGCCACGATAGCGTCAAAGTCGATATGTCCGTCGTTGGTCTGATGATTGATGATGGCTGGAATGCCAGACTTATAGTTATTATATGTGCTGCTACCGCCACCATCGGCAATAGCAAGATAGAGGGAGTTCTTCATAGAGAAGCGCTCACCGTTCATAAGATGCTGGAGTGTGAAGTATGGTTTGAAGTAGTGGTTGTGACCAATACTATACTGCTTTCCGTTGTAGTAGCCCCAGTTCTTTGAATAGTCACGACCATACTTATCCACCTCAGCAGCGGTCAGTTCCGTGTTACGCTGATCGTGCTTCTCAGGAGAACCGAGAGCCGTGAAGATGAGGGTGTTGTTCTGGTTGAGAATCTTTGAGACAGAGAGCATATAGGAGAATGTCTCAACGTTGGTCTTCTCCACATATCCCGCACCCTTAACGTATGCAAGGTTGAGGTCAACCGTCCAACCGTTCTTCAGCAGACCAGAAGAATAGCCGAAAGTACCCTTCGTAGTGCCGTATTCAGTTGTTGACATTCCGAAATCAATAACAGGAAGCTCAGAAGCAGTACGGGTAACGATATTCACCATACCGCCCATAGCACAGTCGGCAAGCATGGATGCGCCAAGGCCTTTCTGCACCTGAACGGAATAGGTAGCATCAGCAAGTCCCATCCAGTTGTTCCAATACATAGAGCCAGATGTCAAGCCCTGAATAGGAATACCGTTGAGGAGGATTGAGATATTGTCCTGCTTGAAACCACGCATATTGAGCGTAGCATCGCCATAGGAACCAGTAGAGGCGGTTGCATACACGCCTGGAAGTCCCTGGAACATCTCAAGATAGTTAGGGGCGGTCTGGTGCAGACGGATGTCCGCAGGAGTAATTGTAGAGAGATTGAGTGGAGTCTCGTTAGCCTTAACGAAATGGGCGCTAACGGTTACTTCCTGAAGGTTGATGGCTGAATCAGCCACTAAATCGAGAGGGTTAGCCTCTGTTTCTGACGAGTTGCCAACGGCACGCACAGTCTCATTCGCCTTGTCGGCATAAGAGAGACCTGGTAGAATTGCGATACCTAAAGCAACAATTGAAAGTGATTTCTTCATTTTTAAGAAAGCTTTAAATTGTTATTAATAATTAGGCATACAATTCAAGGCTTTCTTGCATAACATGAAGTTATACAGATGTTTGTTTCCTGAACACAAAGTATAAACTGTACACGGATAGTACAGGTAAATGCTCAGTCTTCTTCCATCCAGACTATACTGTCGGTACCGTGATTGCAACGGTTCGTGCCTCTAAGATAGTACATAGTAAATGGTACATTGTACATGAAAGTGGCTTGCGGACTTTACCGCCGATCGGGAATTTCACCCTGCCCTGAAGAGTTTGCAAAGGCGCGAAAACACGCCAAATTTTAAAATCGGGTGCAAAAGTAATGATTTTTCTATCAGCAAATTAAAAGGGAATCAAAAACTTTGTTGTTTTAGCAGCAAGCTGCTATTTACGGAACAAAAATTATCCAAAATTGCCAGAAAATTTATTCCAAAAAATTTATTTTTTTATAATTTTCTGAGTAAAATTTTCTGGTCATCGTGAATAATTTTCTGTAAAGCCAAGCAACGAAGTTGCGTTTATTAGGGTATTTTGAATTCGACGAATTCAGGTTTATTTACTCCTAATTTACTTTCCAAAATGGAATTTGCTTTCTATACGATGTTTACTTCTGGATGGATTTTCACACCGAAGCGGTCGAGGACATCTTTCTGCACCTGATGACAGAGTGCAACGACTTCCTCGCCTGTTGCTCCACCTTTATTAACAAGTACGAGAGCCTGCTTATCATGCACACCCGCACGACCGAGAGTCTTACCCTTCCAACCACACTGGTCGATTAGCCAACCCGCAGGGAGCTTTACGGCATTTTCCGTTGGATAATAAGGCATATTAGGATATTTAGCCAACAGTTCATCAAGCTTTTTCTTTGACACTATCGGATTCATGAAGAAAGAGCCTGCATTTCCCTCCACCTCATAATCGGGAAGCTTGGCATTACGAATATCAATGATAGTATCACGAAGTAGTTGGGCGGTTAATTGTCCATCCTCTATATTGCATGATATTCCCTTCTCTTCGAGCACCTTACGAATATTGCCATAGTCGAGGTGAGGCGTGAACGTGGTACTTAATTGATAGGTAACATCCGTTATTATGAAGCGATTTTTCCAATCCTTCTTGAAACGAGACTGACGATAGCCATACTCACATTGCTCATTGGTTATCTCCACAATCTCACCAGTCTCAAGGTCGAGTGCATGAAGACTGACTATAAAATCCTTTGCCTCAACACCATACGCACCTATATTCTGAACGGCAGAAGCCCCCACCTCACCAGGGATGATACTGAGGTTCTCCATACCATACAGACCTTGCGAGAGACTCCACGCAATCACATCGTCAACGGTTTCGCCAGAACCCACACAAACACAACTGCGGCCTCTCCCCCCGCTTTGCACATACTCCGATGTTATCAACATCGGACTTCCCTCCGTAGGGAGGGAGCCGATTCGGCACAGAGTCCTACCCATGATTCGTGAACGAACCACGAGACCGTCATAATCGCCTGTTGGTAAGAGATTACTTCCCCTGCCAATAATCAAGAATTTTCCTTGCTTGCGAGCCTCAGCTATCTCACAATAATGTTCCTTAAGTTCTTCAACCGAAGAGAACTCAAGAAGCGTAGTGCATTTGGCGGAAATGCCGAAAATATTTATCAGTTTATCCATAGTAAGACCCCCCCCCCTTGCCCCTCCCATAAAGGGAGGGGAGTAGATACAATATATCATTTACTGGAGGGACGCTTTATTACTTTTGTTACACCTTGCAGATACCATATCATTAGACTTCCCCATAAGCAGACATTACTATCTACTCCCCTCCCTTCATGGGAGGGGCAAGGGGGTGGTCTATTTCACCGCCGCCGCTCCCAATACAGCAGCACCTGCGCCATTAAGGCCAGACACAAGGAACTTAGCCTTACCCTTGAATACAGGCATCACGTTCTCTTCGTATGCTTTTTTGATAGGATCGAAGAGCAAATCACCAGCCTTTGTCATTCCGCCGAAGAAGATGAAAGCTTCTGGAGAACAGAATGTTGCGAAGTCGGCACAAGCCTCACCAAGCATCTTGCCTGTGATCTCGTAAATTTCCTTTGCCACCTCATCACCCTTGCTTGCAGCTATGCTGACATCAAGCGAGGTTATCTTATCAAGTTCTATCTCACGGAGAAGCGTAGGACGATCAGTAGAAGATACTATTTCCTTTGCGGTACGAGCCACACCTGTTGCAGAACAATAGGTTTCGAGGCATCCCTTACGACCACAACCACATTGACGACCGTTCTCCCTACGAACGATGAAGTGACCAAGTTCACCAGCCATACCGTCACATCCATACACCATTTCGCCGTTAATAACGATACCAGAGCCAACGCCTGTACCGAGAGTGATGACGATGAAGTTCTTCATGCCACGAGCCACACCGTAGGTCATTTCGCCAAGGGCAGCCGCATTAGCATCGTTAGTGAGGTGAACAGGCAGACCGCCAAGACGGTCAGAGAACATCTTTGCCAATGGCACCTTTGAATCGTGAGCCCAAGGGAGGTTTGGAGCAAACTCGATACAACCGTTGAGATAGTTGCCGTTAGGTGCACCTGCACCCATGTATTCTATCTTATCAAGACCACCAACCTGCTCTATGATAGGCATAAGGCACTTGATAGCCGCATCAACATAGTCATCTGCAGTAGCATAGCCGCCAGTCTTCATAGTAGAAGAAGCGATGATGTTACCCTCATGATCAACGATTCCAAATTCAGAGTTAGTTCCACCAAGGTCAAGGCCAATGGTATATGGTTTTGTCTGGTTCATATTTTTTCAAGTTATTTACTAAAAATTCCGTACAAAATTAAGAAAAAACGTGAATACTACAAAGTTTTTGGCATTATTTTGACAAGAAATGTATGCAATTCGGGAAAAATTAGTAATTTTGCAGTCCGAATCGCAAAAGTGTAAACACTTTAAGGCGTGAACATTCACATTATAAATTCAAGATAAATTGCCATTCCCATTCGACCAAATAAATATCCTTGAGCTGTTGCTAAAGGGCATATTCATCGGCGTTGTTGTATCAGCCCCAATGGGACCTGTTGGTGTGCTCTGTGTTCAGCGTACCCTGAACAAAGGGCGTAGCTATGGTTTCGTAACAGGTATAGGTGCCGCTATCAGCGACATAATTTATGCCTTGCTCACGGGTTTCGGCATGAGTTTCGTTATGGATCTCATCACCGATCATCAGAATAAATTCTATTTGCAGATATTCGGTAGCATACTGCTATTCATCTTCGGGCTTTATTGCTTCCGTAGCAACCCGACAAAGAAAATCCATGTCAGCGGAAAGAAGGGAACGCTATTCCACAACGGACTGACGGCATTCATCGTCACCATCTCTAATCCGCTCATCATCTTCCTCTTCATGGCTTGCTATGCACAAGCGGCATTCGTGGTGCCCGACCATCCATTTGAGATGTCACTCGGCTATGCCAGTATCTTCGGTGGTGCCTTGCTATGGTGGTGGGGACTGACCTGGCTGATAGACAAGGTAAGGGAGAAATTCAGCAACAAGAGTATCATCTACATCAACCGACTAATAGGTAGCATTGTTATGGTGCTCTCCGCAATAATGTTCATAGGAACGGTATTCAATCTATATACTTTTTATTAAGTAACAAATGCTCATAGCCCAGAAACTCAGAAAAGAAAATATTGCCGAGTACCTGCTCTACATGTGGCAGGTAGAGGATATTATACGTGCCTACGGTTGCAATCTCCTTCAGATAAAGAAAGAGTATATCTCACGTTTCGACTGTACCGACGAGCAGAAGGAGGAGATGGTAGACTGGTATGGCAACCTTATTCGCATGATTAATCAGGAGGGATGCCGCGAGAAAGGGCATATCCAGATCAACAAGCTCGTGCTGCAACAGCTATCAGAACTGCACGTTCAGTTGCTCGACAGTCCTAAGTTCCCTTTCTACAGCACGGAATACTACAAGGTTCTTCCATTCATCGTTGAGCTTCGTCAGAAAAACTCTAACGGAGAGGCTGCAGGTGAGATTGAGACTTGCTTCAACGCCCTCTACGGCACTATGCTCCTTCGCTTGCAGAACAAGGAGATAACCCAGAACACAGCCAATGCCGTAAAGGAGATAACCACCTTCATCGGTATGCTCAACGACTATTATTTTAAGGAAAAAGAAGATCCAAAGTTCTGGGACTAAAAAGCGAGGCCTCTCCCCCCGCCCTCCCCCATAGGGAGGGAGCCGGAGCGCTAAGAGGCAAACTAATAAATATACATAATTTGATAATTTTAATTTAGATAAATAGACAAGCCCCCATCGCCGAATCGGCTCCCTCCCTACGGGGGAGGGCGGGGGGAGAGGCCGTATGAACAAAGAAATAGAAAGAAGACGCACCTTTGCGATTATCTCTCACCCGGATGCGGGTAAGACAACACTTACCGAGAAGTTTTTGCTTTTCGGCGGACAGATTCAGGTAGCCGGAGCAGTTAAGAACAATAAGATTCGTAAGACCGCTACCAGCGACTGGATGGATATTGAGAAGCAGCGTGGTATCTCCGTATCAACATCCGTGATGGAGTTTGACTACCTTCCTGATGCCGAACAGACAGAAGGTGCGCTCCCATATAAGGTGAACATCCTCGACACCCCTGGTCACCAGGACTTCGCCGAGGACACATACCGCACACTCACAGCCGTTGACTCTGCCATCATTGTGGTAGATGGTGCAAAGGGTGTGGAGGCTCAGACACGTAAGCTCATGGAGGTCTGCCGTATGCGCAACACTCCTGTTATCATCTTTATCAATAAGATGGACCGTGAAGGTCGTGATCCATTCGACCTTCTTGATGAACTTGAGGAAGAACTTCAGATCAAGGTTCGCCCTCTCTCATGGCCTATCAATCAGGGTGCTAAGTTCAAGGGTGTATATAACATCTACGAGAATCAGCTAAACCTCTTCACTCCTGATAAGCAGCGTGTTACAGAAAAGGTAGCTGTTGACATCAATTCTGACGAACTTGACCAGACTGTTGGCGATCAGGATGCAAACAAGCTCCGCGAGGATCTCGAACTCGTGGATGGTGTATATCCAGAGTTTGATGTTGAGACCTACCGCTCTGCCGAGGTAGCGCCTGTATTCTTTGGTTCTGCACTCAACAACTTTGGTGTTCAGGAACTTCTCGACTGTTTCGTAAAGATTGCGCCATCGCCAAAGCCAACAAAGGCAGAGGAGCGTATGGTAAGCCCTGATGAAAATAAGTTTACAGGCTTCATCTTTAAGATTACAGCCAACATCGACCCTAACCATCGCTCTTGTATTGCATTCTGTAAGGTTTGCTCTGGCAAGTTCGTAAGAAATGCCCCTTACCTCCACGTAGGAATGGGCAAGACCGTCCGTTTCTCTTCTCCAACCCAGTTCATGGCACAGCGTAAGTCAACAATCGACGAGGCATGGGCTGGTGACATCGTAGGTCTGCCAGATAATGGTATCTTCAAGATCGGCGACACTCTTACCGAGGGCGAGAAGATTCATTTCCGCGGTCTCCCTTCATTCTCTCCTGAGTTGTTCAAGTATATTGAGAATGACGATCCTATGAAATCAAAGCAGTTCCAAAAGGGACTTGAGCAGTTGATGAACGAGGGTGTTGCCCAGTTGTTCGTTAATCAGTTTAATGGTCGCAGAATCGTGGGTACTGTTGGTCAGCTTCAGTTTGAGGTTATCCAGTACCGTCTTGAGAACGAGTACAATGCCAAGTGTCGTTGGGAGCCTGTTCATCTGCATAAGGCTTGCTGGATTGAGAGCGACGATGCACAGGAACTTGAGGCATTCAAGAAGCGTAAGTATCAGTACATGGCAAAGGACAAGGACGGTCGTGACGTCTTCCTTGCCGACTCTGGCTACGTTCTCTCTATGGCTCAGCAGGACTTCGAGAATATCAAGTTCCACTTTACGAGTGAGTTCTAATTAAGTGAAAAGTGAAGAGTGAATAGTGAAAAATTTAAGTTTGTTTTGATGTAAAAGAATATCGAAAAACTTGTTACTTAAATTCTTCACTTTTCACTCTTCACTCTTAGTTTTAAATTATGAAACTAACTTTCCTCGGAACAGGAACCTCAATCGGCGTACCGGCAATAGGATGCCAATGTGAGGTATGTCGCAGTACAGAACCACGCGACAAGCGATTGCGTCAGTCTGCATTTCTTGAGACTGACGGCGGTATTCGTGTGCTCATAGACTGCGGACCAGACTTCCGTCAGCAGACTACCCGATTTCCGTTCACAAAGCTTGATGCGGTCGTTATCAGCCATATCCATTTCGATCATGTGGCAGGTATTGACGACCTCCGACCATATTGTATGTTCGGCGATGTGGATATCTATTGCCAGGATGATGTGGCGCAGGCTCTTCACCAAACCATGCCCTACTGTTTCAAGGAAAACCTATACCCAGGTGTGCCACACCTAAACCTCCACACCATAGAACCTCACAAGCCATTCATCGTGAGAAGAGACAACGAGGTAGTGGCTAAATTTCCTCCAAGCGGTTCAAACCTCCAAGGTGTCATCAACAAGGAAGGACGTACAATTTCGGTGCCCCCTGCCACAGACACACTCGAAATTACTCCTATCCGAGTAATGCACGGCAATATGCCAATCCTCGGCTATATCTTTAGGGAACAAGCCAACACCTATCAACCATCACCTAACACACAAAGCATAGCCTATATAACGGACATGAAGAGCATCGAGGATTCAGAATATGAACACCTCCACGACATTGACATCCTCGTTGTGAATGCCCTCCGCTTTGAGAAACCGCACCACAGCCACCAGTTGGTTGATGATGCCATAGCCGTAAGCCGTCGCATAGGTGCAAAGCGAACATATCTCATCCACCTCACCCACGACATCGGCACTCACGAGATTGCCAACAGCCGATTGCCAGAGGGATTCCAGTTCGCCTACGACTGTCTGGAAATTTAACTCGGGAAATAATAAACGCAAAGACGCGAAGACACAGAGACAACAAAAAAAACTTCGCGACTTTGCGACTTTGCGTTTTTTATAATTTACTGATTTAATTTACCCCAATTTACTTTCCCAAACAAAGGAGCGCAAGCTCCGAAAAACACTTTTTTTGAAAATTTTCTACTAAACCGACTTAACCTTTTCCCATTTCCTACGCTATTACTACAGAATGACCCAAGAAGAGTTTGAACATATAGCCCCAGCACTCCGAGAGCTGATGCTCTCGGTAGGTCGCAGTTTCTTCGGCAACGACGATGATGCCGAGGACGTTGCACAAGAGGGACTGGTAGCTCTCCTACGGTTCATCGACAGAATGGATGCCGCCTCCAAGCACGAGGCTCTCGCCATAAGGGTGGCAAAGCATTGCTGCATGGATATTGTGAGGAAAAGGAAATCCAACCTCTTCGTATCTGGCAGACAAGCCGAAGACATAGCGCCACCAGGACGTGACGTAGGTGCCTCGCCACATGAGGATCTTGAAGCTAAGGAACTGCATCAAGCCATGAACCAAGCAGTACAGAACCTCAAGCCAAGCGAGCGCCGACTCTTCGAGATGCGACAGATAGAAGGTCTCCCACTCGATGAAATTTCCAAACAGACGAACATCGCGAAGCCCTCAATAAAAAGCATCGTCTCTGCTGCGAGGAAGAAAGTCTTCGAGGAAATTAAGGAAAGACTTAGAAAGTAAATTCCTTTCGGTGATTTTTTAGAAAGTAAATTAGGAGTAAATTAAATCAGTAAATTACGAGAGCGACATCCGTCGCTTGGAAATGCTGAAAAAAAATAATTTACTGAAAAATAATTTACTGAATTAATTTACTACTAATTTACTTTCCTCACACAGGGCGCAAGCCCAATTTAAAGTATTAACGTTATGACACATCAAGAAACTGAAATATTAATCCAGAAATATCTCAACGGCGAGACGACTGCCGAGGAGGAGAGACTCCTTGCCCTTGAGGTATCTCGCGAGGATGCCCCAGCCGACTGGAAGATAATAGCCGAGATGCTTGGCGAACTCACCATCGACGAGGCACTCTTCGACCAGATTATGGCAGAGCGCAAGCCAAAGCCACGCCTCATGCGCTTCTGGCCTTGGGTAGCCGCTGCCTGTGTTGTTGCCTTGCTTGTAGTCTTCCTTGGCCCTCCGAAGGAAGAAATGCCTAACCAGCCTCAGATTGCAAAGGTTGAACCAAAGCCGAAGGTCGCAGAAGAGCCAAAGACCATTGAGCCACAAGAGACGGTCAATAGCAACACCTCTACCCTATCTCTGCCCAAGCACAAGACAAGGCACAAGCCTCGCGTTTCAAGAAGAGCAGAAGAAGAGCAACAAGAGAGCATCACAAGACAAGAGGCTGAACCTGTTGCCGAGCCTATGGATGATATCAACGATTTTGCAAAAGTCGAAGAGCCTGTCCCCCAAGATGCCCAAATGAGTTTCACGGAATTCACAAGAAGTATTCGTGAAAGAGGTGAGCTTGTTGTGCAAAGAATAGCGGCCCTCAACGGGCAAAGAGCAATTAATTAATAAAAAAACGATGAATTTATGAAAAGAATCATCACTATAATATTTTCCATAATGCTGGTTATGACAGCATTTGCACAGAAGGATTTTGGACTTGACGAAATTGCCAAGTCTATTAATTCATATAACTGGAAAGAAAAAGTCCACCAAAAAGGAACATACGTTATATTTGAGCATAAAATACTTCTAGGTCGTTCATTTCGCAACATGAAGGGAATAACAGATCTTGTTAATTCCAGATTAGCAGAAGGCAAAGAAACCTTAGATGCAGAGACCTTGAAGGCAAAGATCGACAATGATGAAAAGGTTTATAAAGAAACATGTGCGCGTGTTCGTCACATATTAGATTCGCTAATGCAAACATCTGAAGAATCGTATCATTTTGAGAATCACAATCATAATAGCGACACAATAAATTATTCTATATGCCTTGAATCAAACAAAAGCAGGAAACAAAGTGAAGAAGACTGGGAATTTCCTGATACAACGGAAACCATTACATTTAGTCTGCATTCAAAAGAAATCGAGATTGGAAAAAAGATTTATTTTGAAATATTACACAAGAGAATAGAATATGCAGACTGCAGTAAAGAGAAATACTTTGATTTAAAAGCATATAAGAATGCCATACTCCCAGTTCTAAACCATAAAGATATAAAAACATGGGATTTCACATGGCAAGTAGACAAAGATCACAGTGACAAAAACAAAGAGTCATGGAATTACAATTACAAAAATATGAATGGAATTCGTAAAGGTACTATGTTTTTCATTCCATTTAAGGATGAGCTTCTTGCTGATTCTATAATGGAAAAAGTAAGCAAAGCCACAGAAGACTATCTCGCCAAAAATGGAAATCAGCTATATCATTACCGATACAATGATAAGGATGAAATAATATACTGTCAAAAAAACAAACGCTATAAGACTTTTGCACATGTATTAGGAGCCACAATCATGGATTCTAATGGAATGGCATATTTCAATTTAAACTTTAGCACAACCGAAGATGGTTATTATATAACCCTATCAGAAGAAAAAGGTAATATTCCGGGACAACCTAAAGAATGGACAATTCTTAAAAGCTACAACAACGGCAAGAAAGAATACATAAAAGGCTATAGCAAAAAAGGGAAATAAAAGCTGTTCTTATTCTCATGCGAGTCCCTTGTGATTCCGCTCTTCCTCCTATGATCCTCCGTACCAAACTCGATGATCCTTCGCTTCTCCACCGACTTTGCACCGACTTTGCACCGACTTTGGTACGGAGGATGAGCGAAGGATCAACGGACTTACATAGGAGGTAAATCTGAGGATTTTACCATCTATTTATGCACTCAACCAGTTGCCGATCATAGTCTTGCCCTCAGGGGTGAGAACGCTTTCTGGATGGAACTGTATGCCGTGGATGTCGAGCGTCTTGTGACGGAGAGCCATAATCTGTCCCTCGTCGCTCTCGGCTGTTACCTCAAGGCACTCTGGCAAGCCATCCTTGCTAACCACCCATGAGTGGTATCTGCCCATAACGATACGCTTTGGCAGACCTGCAAAGATAGGATCTTTACCAAACTGTGTACCTTCTGTTGCAACACCGTGGAAAACATCAGAGAGGTTGGTGAGCTTTGCACCAAACGCCTCGCCAATAGCCTGATGACCGAGACAAACGCCAAGCATAGGTTTCTTGCCTGCATAGGTACGGATCACATCAAGCAGAAGTCCTGCCTCTGATGGGATGCCAGGACCTGGAGAGAGAATTATCTTGTCAAATTCCTCCAACTGTGGCAATTCAAACTGATCATTACGATATACTGTCACCTCTACACCCAACTCCTTAACAAGATGAGCAAGATTATAGGTAAACGAGTCGTAGTTGTCGATGATTACTATTTTCATAAAGACCCACCCCCTTACCCCTCCCATAAAGGGAGGGGAGTGATTACACTTTTTCGTTAGCGGGGGGTACGCTTTTAATTGTTTATTATTTATTAATTAAGACCTTCCCTTTTA
>CACYXI010000077.1 GCA_902778265.1 uncultured Bacteroidales bacterium
TTCCCACTAGTACCGTCAAGAAGAACGTACACAGCGGAGCCAAGAAGGTAATGCGGTCTGGATGCTTGCGCAGCATGCGCTCGGCAATCTGAATCAGCCAGTCCATACCGCCCGAAGCCTGCATAATACCTGCACAAGTTACGGCAGCAATGATGATGTAGATAACGTCGGTAGGTGGTGTACCCGGTTTCAGACCGAATCCAAAAACGAGTAATGCAAGACCGATACCGGAAATAGCACCCAGTGCCAAACTTCCGTAGCGCGAACCAACCCATAGTGCACCAAGCACTATCAAGAGTTGAATAATCATAGTAATTGTCATGTAATATTAGGGCTTTAGTTATTAAATATCCTCTTATTGTTTGCAAATATAGACAATTTCCCCGCAACTTCCAAATCTTTTCCACAAAATCTTACAATAACACCTGTTTTCTACTCCTTCTACCAAGATGAGCCTAATACGCTCACGAGACAGCTGTATAAGCACTCTGTATACAGCTAATACGCGTCTGTATTAGCTGTAGAAATTTCTGTATTAGTCAGATTCGCGCACGCAGTTTGTGACATGTGACATTGTGACTTTGTGACAATAAGGACCTTCAAGATGTGTGGAGCAGAAAATAGTCGGAATGGTATGTTAAAATATATATAATTATTATAATTTGTATTTATTGACTATTCTTTATTCTACCTCATTCTACTGCTAAAACACCTTAATGTCACAAATGTCACATGTCACAAAGTCACATTTTTGTGTCTTTTCCTGACGTGTCAAGTGGGGTAGTGGGGAAGTGTGCTATGAATTATAAACTTTCTTGCGTACATGTATATAATAATGTACGCAGGTACGCATGGAATTTTAGAAATATACTCCACTTCCACACTTCTCCACTAAAAAAATAATTCTTGATATTCTTTTCTGTAATAGTTTTTTCGTATATTTGCAGCCATATTTAGGATAGTTTATGATGAAAAGCAGAATTATATCGGCATTGTTGAGCATATTCATGATGCTCATGTCAAATACATTGCGAGCTGACGACGTCATTTCACAGTTTCATATTCTCGGCGGTGAGTTGAGCAACTCGGCAGCGACGTCGGTGAGTGATATTGACGAGGTGTTACCTCGCATGAAGGTGCTGGGGCTGAACACGGTGCTGGTACCTGTCTATTGGGAGTTCCTTGAACCTGTTGAGGGGCAGATGGACTTCACACTTTTTGACCGCACCATCGATGTAGCCCGTCAACAGGGGTTGAAGATTGTTCCGTTGTGGTTTGGAGCTTGGAAAAACTCAATGTCGTGCTATGCGCCTGCGTGGTTCAAACGCGATGTTAAGCGGTTCCCTCGGGCCGTGACGGCAGAAGGAAAACCATTGGAGATAGCCTCGTGCTTCAGTAACAACGTGCTGCAGGCCGACCTGAAAGCCTTTTCTGCGTTGATGCAGCACATCGCTGAGAAAGACCCGCAGCGCGAGGTGGTTATCATGATGCAGATAGAGAACGAGACAGGTATGTTAGAGTCAGCACGTGACCATTCGCCTTTGGCCGAGAAAGCCTACAAACAGCTTGTACCACAAACATTGCTTAAGGCGTTGGGGCTCAAGCAACAAGGTTCATGGGCAGAAGTGTTCGGTACCGATGACTATGCCGACGAGAAGTTCATGGCCTGGCACTATGCCTGCTATGTGGAGCATCTGGCACAGGCTGCAAGACGTATCCATGATATGCCACTCTATGTGAACGCGGCGATGAACAGCCGAGGCCGTAAACCAGGTGAATATCCGTCGGCTGGTCCGCTGGCGCATCTCGCTGATATTTGGAAAGCAGGTGCTCCCAGCATCGATATCCTCGCCCCTGACATCTATGATACAGGCTTTAAGTCGTGGGCATCTCAATATGCTATGCCTTTGAGACCACAAGATGGTGGTAAAGTAAAGAACCGCCTCTTTATTCCTGAGAGCCGTTGTTGTGAGAATAGTGGTGTACGTGCCCTCTATGCCTTCGGTGAACATCAGGCACTCGGCTTCTCGCCTTTCGCCATCGACCAGGCATCACCTAAAGAGACGGAATCGGTAACGCAGGCCTATAACCTCTTGTCTCAGGTATTCAATGTAAAACCGCAGAATACTTGGGGTATGCTTTTCGATCAAGACGATAAGGAGCGTGTCATCGAGGACGAAGGCGTGTTGATGACTTGCCGCCACTATTTCACTTTGCCTTGGGATCCTCGTGCTACTGATGGCTCGACATGGCCTGAGGGTGGCGCCATGCTGATCCGACTGGGCAAATTCGACTATCTGTTGGCAGGCAGTGGGGTAGTGATTGACTTTAAGACTCGCACAGAGAAACAGCAGGAACAACAGAAAATATTGGGCGAAGACGGTTTCGCAGAAGCAGGCAATAAGACCTCAAACTTCAAATCTCAAACCTCAAAGTTCACAGGTTCCCGTCTTGGGCTTCTTTCTGTTGATGAAGTCACTATCGACCATCAAGGGCAGATGCAATTCCTTCGTCGTCATAACGGCGACCAGAGTCATCAGGGCCGCCATGCCCGAATCAGCGTAGGCGATTGGAAACTTCTGCACATTCAACTATACGAATACAAATAAAGCAAGATGGCAGAAGAAACAAATAATGGGTATAGACACATCATACCATTACAGATAAGATTTAACGATGTAGACAAGTTCGGTCATGTCAATAATACGATCTATTTTCAGTTCTACGACACTGCAAAAACAGACTATATTGCCACCGTGTGCAAGGATGTGGATTGGGAACGGCTGGCTATTGTAGTTGTGAAGATTGAGGCTGATTTTGTTTCTCAGATTAAAGGCAATAACCATATTGCCGGACGTACTCGTATAACCAAGATAGGAAATAAGAGTTTCCATCTTGAACAGGATATCATAGATACTGATACGCAGGAAGTCAAAAGCCATTGCACATCGATCATGGTACTATACGATTTGGAACATCATCAAACCATTCCTCTTCCTGACGAGTGGCGCCAGGCCATCACCAACTACGAGGGACTTGAAGGACTTTCACGTTACCATTAACGGAACCGATGATACGCCCACATCTTCTGACAACAGGATTTGCTATGAGGGCATTACGCTCGACCTGAATGCGAAGACCGTCACCCTCGATGGCGAGGAACTGATATGCACGAAACAGGAGTTCGAACTGTTGTCGTTCTTTCTCCAGCACACCCATCACGCGGTTCTTGGTCATAGCCGCCAGAATACTGCGCAGGCGGTCGCCCGCAAACTTCTCAAGGCCCTCCGACATCGTCTTCATTCCGAAGAGGAACAACGCCAGCGAACCCACAAGCGAGAAAATGTTGATAATCAAGTCCATTCCTTTGTCTTTATAATGATGCGACAAAGGTAATGGAATATTGTTACACTTCCGTTACACAGATGTTACAATGCTGTTACAAGAAGCGGCGTAACAATTCTGTCATGCGATTGAAACGCTTTTGTAATATCATTGTTCATGAAAAAAAAAAACAGCTGCAATCCTTGGACTTTCAAGAAAAAATTGTATCTTTGCAGAAGAAATATCAAATAACCTGAAAACATAAATTGCTGTACTATGAACAAGAACGAGAGATTTGTCATTACGATTAACCGCGAGCTGGGTAGCGGTGGTCGTACCGTAGGCCGTAAGTTGGCTGAGAGAATGGGTGTCGAGTACTACGACAAGGCCGTCATCAAAGGACTGCAAGAGAAGTTCAACCTCACCATTGAGGAGATTGAGAAGCTGAAGGGCCACAAATACGGGTGGTGGGCCAGCTTCAAGCGCCAGATGACCGGCTCCGTCGTCTCGTCTAACATGTACATTCCGCGCGTGGCCAACGAGGCCGACAAGTTGAATACCCACAAAGTCTTCCAGGCTGAGACCGAGATACTGAAGGGCATTGCCGCCGACGAGTCGTGCATCGTGGCAGGCCGTAGCGGCTTCTTCGTGTTCCGCGACCATCCCAACCACCTCAGCATACTCATTCAGGCTTCATTGCCCAGTCGCGTGGCCCGCTTGGTACGCAAACAGGGCATCAGCGAGGACGAGGCACGCAAGACCATCGAACAGGTCGACGAGATGCGCGAAAACTACGTGCAGGAGTTCACCAAAACCTCACGTTACGACACCCGCAACTACCAACTCGTCATCTCGATGGACCACATGACTGAAGATGCTGCCGTCGACATCATTATGGACTACATCAACAAGCAGAGCTGAATTTGCATATTTGCTTGAAACAAAAAGCCGCCGACACCCTGCGAGAAACAGAGTATCGGCGGCTAATCATGTAGTCAGGGCGTTAATATTTGCATACTTTACGGCAGCTCTTGCAAAAGCTTCCTATACCGGCCATGCTGAACTCGTTCCAGCACACCGTCTGCCATCAGACGCTGAATGCCACGAGAAGCCGAAGGTTGAGAACAGCCGAAGCAATCCATGAACTGCTGCGTCTTGAACTCGTCGGGCAACTTCCTGAAGCACTCATCATAGCGGGTGGTGCGGCGACGCTGCACAAACTCCTTGTTCTGGTCGGCAAAGTAGTTGAAAGCCATTTCGCCAAAGAAGAACTGCTGGCACTTGTACTGAATCTCCATAGCTAGTCGGCAAAGCCGCTTATCCCTGTCATCCATCGTCAGGCTGCGAGACTCCTGCCACTCCTCCCAATGACGCATCAGGATGAAAGGCAAGGATATGCCGATGCCGTAGTACGGAATACGCTTCAGCAGCGTTCTATCTGCCTTGTCGCCGTTGAACTCAGCTATCTCCATACGAGATGACTGCCAGTCGTAGGTCTCATCATTCAGCGGTTCTATGGGGATTTCTCCCTCCACCCTGTCAAGCCGATAAGCCCATGTCTTCAGCGTCTCGTTGGCATTAGAATCTACCACCTGGTTTCGCTTTGCCAAGCCCTTATCAGGCAGCGGAATCACCGCCAGGCGGGTGCTCATACCCGTACCGAAATTACGCTGATTCACCTTGCGGTGCAGGGCATAAGGCGTACCGGTATAGATGAAGTTCCAGAACACGTTGAACATTCCCGTCACAGACTCTTGGTTGGCATACATCTGACCATCCTCCTCATTGTGAAAAGCCTTCAACTCAAGGATTTCGCGGTCCTTCCAGTCGCCGCCCTTGTTCTGCTTGGTGACGTTATCCAGCTCAGCATCAAACGAGAACATGTGCAGGTTCAAAGGCACGCCCTGAACCGTCTCAATAGCCGCATTCATGTGGCGGATAAATTCACCAGTAGCGGTACGGGCCGGATGCACTCTGATGCCTACCACAGGCCTTTTCAGGGCTTCGCCCTTTTGTGCCTTAGTCGAAGTAGTACGTTCCGTTCTGCCTTCCTTATAGCGGTTCACCGCATCAATCAGACACTTATCCGACTGAATCATCGGGTCGGCAATCTTCTTGTAGAACTTTTCCACGATGTTCTTACCAGCACCTGGGTCACCGATAATAAAAATGCTGTAATTTAGCCTCCTGACTATCTCCGGCTCATACCAGAAGTGATACCACGCCCTTGTCATCAGCGTTCCGAACAATGCCGCCGAGGAGAACCACACCGCTGGCAACTTATGCGGATGCACATTAAGGAAGAGCTCCTTCAAGCAGGGATAATACTCTGCCATCTCCTCCAGCTCCTCAGCCCAAGCATCCAGCGGAAGCATAGCATAAACGTCATTGTCAGCACCGCTATTCCCCTCCTCTTGAGAGGAGGGGGTAGGGGTGGAGTGATTAAGCTCTTCTACCACTTTTTTCATCTTCTTTGGCATGTATTCCCGATACTTAAAATCCATCACCGAAGTCACGGTACCTGGCACATCTTCACCCTCAGCCTGCAGTTCCTGCACCCAAGGCAAAGACAAGACCACCTCAGTAATCTTCTTAGCGTTCTTACCAATTACATAACGCAGGTGGTTAGCAAGCTCTACCAGAGTGTTATGGCGGTTGTTGGTTAGGTCAACGCCTTCCATCCACTTATCGATAATCTCGCTAACAGGCACGTTGTTGTAAGTCAGAGCATCAACAGCCAACTTGTTCTCTCCATCACTTCCTGATACAGCAGGTCGGTCTTCTGCAGCACCTTCCACATGGGCCATATCAGCACCATCAGCACCGCTCTTAGCAACGTCAATAGTAGGCTGGCTATTACCAGCATGATATTCATCATTATACCTCTTACCAAAATCTTCACTTTCATATGTAATCAGTCTTTCTTCGTCAATAAAAATAATGTCTTCACTCGTAGTCAGAAATGCCCCACGGCTGGCATCTTTACAGGCCTCATCGGGGTTAAGACCTAACTTTTGAGAAAACACGATCTGGTTATCAATCAGGTTGCCAATATTGGCATCAGCCATAAAAACAACCTTCAATCCATGACCAGATGGCGTTATAAAAACAAAGAGGATTCTCGCCTTGTCCTCATCCGAGAGCTTGGCGTATGCAGCAGACCAGACCTCGCGAGGATCGCCCTCTACGTGGTCAAAGTCTATCACACACAATCCATTTAGCCTACAATGCTCCTGACTGCGCCAGCAGCCCATTCTAAAGAATCTTTCGTGAGTATTCTTGTTCTCAAACTCCTTGTTCCATTCATCGTAGGTAGCAATAAAAATCACAAAAGGAAGCGACTTTTTCTTATTGTCGTAACCATTCTTGTCGCCCCGAGCCAGAGCCTCGCGGGCCTCTTTCACCTTTCTGAAAGTTTCAGGCGCCGATATCAGCGCCCGAAACTGTTCCAGAGTTACTACTTCAGTTGGCAAACCGAAGCTTCGTTGATAACAAAACATTTGTCAATCTTGCTTGTTAGATTGTACAGCTCTCTCCTTACGTCTATCAATCCTTTAGCCTCGAATGTGAGCCAGGCTACCACCTTGTGCTCCTTTGCCGCAAAGCGTACCTTCACGCAGGGTTCATCCAACAGGAACTCACCCTCAGGCATCTGCGGCTCCTCAATCTCCATGTCCTTCGTCAACTTAGCCAACTCCTTGTGAAAGAAAGCCGCCTTGTCTGGCACGTTGTCGGGACACTTCAACTCCAGACACGTCAGCGGGTTCTTACCGTTTGTGGTGTAACGCTTCGAACGGCCAACCTTCTTTACATCCCTCTGAGAGGGCTCCCCAGTGGCCTGGGGAGTCACCTCTATCGAATTATCGTCATACAGACGGGTATTCGACTTAAACGATTTCAGCAGCTTCTTCATACTCATGCAACATTGATTTTGTCGATATAGATCGTCGTAGCCTGCATCTGTTCGCCAGTTTGCTGAGACATCCAGTCTCTAACAACCATCGAACACTGAACCCTGTAGAAGTAGTTCTTGTCGTACATCGGACAGTTAACAGCTCGTTCGCCTGTCACCTCGCCCAAGAATGTGTCGATACCATCAGTCAGCTTAAAGGTAACAGCATTCATCACCTTTTCCTGACCAGTCTTTTTGTCGGTGTACTTTCGTGTAGAAAGTGCCGACTGCTCCAAAATTCTAACAGTCTTTTCCATAAATCTTAAACCTGTTTTGAATTGTTGTTTCCTTTTCCTTATGTCGATTTCCTTGAATCAAGTTTTTAATAAACTCTTGCCCCTTCTTGGTCCATACCGGGAAGCGCGTCTCAATGAGGTCGCCCTTCGAGTTGTAGCGGAAGTGGCTTCGAGTCTTAGCATATCCAAGCCCTGCATAACGTTTGCAGAGCTTCAGTTCGTAAGTTGAACGCTCACGAAAGAGGAACCCCACATCTATCAGATAGTGGTGCAGATCCAGGGCTGTGATTCCCATATCCCTCCCCAAGTCGCTGGAGAGCATACAGTCCTCAGTACCCGCATTACGTTTGTGTTGCAGCTTGCGTATGTATTCCTGCGCGGGCTGCATCATCCTTTTCTCTTCGGTAGTCATATTCCTTAAATTTTCAATTATCAATTTTCAATTATCAATTGTCAATTATCAATTGTCAATTATCAATTAGATAAAGGTACGTGCGTATGAGTGCATGTGCGTGTGGCGCATATGCGTATTTGGAAGTTGTGTATGTAAACATTTCAAAGAGCACTGTCGCTTGTCCTTTCGCGCTCGACCTTGGGTCGCTTTCCTCAGAAAGAACTTTCGACAGTACAAAATTCGGAATAATATTTTAAAGGGAATTGGCTTAAAAAGTAGCCGTCTTGCAATATCTTGTGATATCTTGGAATTTCTTGAAATATCAACTAATATCCACACCACAAGACATAAAAAAAGCACCAGAATAAAATCTGATGCTTAACTATCAATCTTTCGATATCGTTATGTTTTTGTAGCAACCTGCAAAATACTTATCGCTGTATCCGTCACCTGTAGGCATACCCAAACGCTTTAACTCTTCATAAACAAAACTTGGATTCGGTGGCAGATACAATTTACCTTCCTGTTTCTTCTCTTTCAGATAGGCACAAATCTCCGGCACTTTTTGATAGGCCACTAATCGTTTTATAGCTTTGTGAATACGCCAAGCCTCTTTATCCTCAATCTCCGGGTGAATGAAATGGAACTGTTCTTCGTCCCTTTCCTCTGCAACTACCTTTTTTTCGTCACCTTCTTTGTTGACAGCCTCCTCTACAGACCTCCCAATATGAACATGCTCATTGTCATGTATATCGAACATCGGACCATTTACGGTGATGTCACCGGAAAAGGTAATGTCTGGAGTGTTACCGTTGTCTTTTGCCATTAGATATCCTTTCCTATTTTTACTTCTTTGTTTCCTTTAACCTCATAAAGCGAACCAAACTGGGGGTGATTTAGAATAATTTGCGGTTGAATGTCTTTGAAATAGCCTGCACTTTTCATGTCCTTATATGCATTTTCCCAAGCTGTATTTCCATGAAACATCAACTGCATCATCTGTTTGGCATATAATCTCTCCGTCAAAGAATCGAAACCATTAAAGGCATCTATGATTCCGTCTTTGGTTATATTTGAGTTTGTCAATTCCGCTATCTTCTTGTCTTTATCGGCTAATTCTTTCTGATAAGAAACAAGTTCCCACCAACCTTTCATTCCCTCTACCGGACGGAAAAATTCAGGAGTTGTTTGAAGTAACCGCCTGAGTGTGGCTTTTATGTCACTCCCCGGCTTGTACTTTACAAGCGGAATTACACGAGGATAAATATCTCTTAACCTGGCTCTACCACCAAGTTCTTCCAGCGCCTGCTTTACTGCCTCTTTATGTGTTAGAAATGTTTCTCCATGCATCATGGTGCAAAGATACAAAAAAAGCCGATCTGAACAAGATCGGTCGATCTGTGAGGATCCATTTTTGATCAAATTTAACTATTGAAACAGGCAAAATGCAAATAACTTGGTGTTTTTCTTGCTTTTTTCAGAAAAACATCTTATATTTGCCAAAAAATAAGGAGTTATGCCAAAGATATTTGAATATTTTGGATTCATTTTCTATTTCTTCTCGAATGAGCATGAACCGATACATGTACATGTAAAGCATAGCGGAACAGAATGCATCTTCGATTTGATTATAGAGGATTGAAAATTAAAAGAAATAATGCGCCGAGAGAAACAAGGCGCAAAGCCTCTCGATAGCAAAGACGAAAAAGTTGCCATTGAGTTCATCAACAAATATTGGCAGCGAATCGTTGAAAAGTGGATTGATTTCTTCGTTATGAAGAAAGTTGTGAAGACTACTTACATTAAAGAAAAGTTGTAGTGATGGATTACATTTATGTTGTTTCAGCTGAAGACGCAGGAAATCTCTGTGTGAGATTAACTTTCAACGACGGTCACAAAAGTGTTGTGGATATTGGTGATTTTATCCGCCAGCACCCACATCCTCAGTATAATAAATACTTAGACCCCACTTTGTTCCGTACATTTACTATTGATGACGGGAATATCGTGTGGGGAGAAGATTGGGATTTAATATTCCCAATTGAGAACCTGTATGCTGGGAAGGCTGCATAGAATTTCCCACTTACTCAAACGCCTTGATAGCCTCTTCGTATTTTTTTATCCAATAGGCTCCGCGTTGCTCTTGCGTATTGAGCAACAGCGACTTGTTGAATACCTTTCCTTTTAATTCATCCAAAGGCTTTTCCAGATGAATAAGCCAGTAAGTCTTGTCGCGTGATGGTTGGTAGTTAGAAGTATGAGATGCCATCTCCGTTACTTGCTCACGGGTCTTCACTTGTGGTTTTACTGACGATATTCTGCACAGCTGTGCCTTTTTCGAATCCTTTCCAAGGAATGCTAATACATACTCTGCTCCAAGTAGTTTCGGCATAGACAGGATCTTGCTGATGGGCAACGTGTAGGTATGCGTCTTTTCGAACCATTCCCACTGCTCTTCAGAACCAATTCTTCCTACAAGTACATGGTGCGGCTGCTCTGCTTGGATGGCACCATTAAAGTCCACCAGCACCATCTCCTTGTATGCTTGTCTTATCTCTTCATTCTCCAGTTCTTCTCTACGTTTTGAGGCCAGTTCAAGAAAACCAGAATCCATATCAATACCCAGATACTTTCTACCAAGCAGAGAGGCTGCGACACCAGTAGTACCACTTCCATTAAAGGGATCGAGCACCCAGTCACCTTCTTTTGTGGAAGCCATAATAATGCGGGACAACAGGCTCAACGGTTTCTGCGTTGGATGCTTGCCACACGACTTTTCCCACTTTGCCACTGCCGGCATACGCCACACATCCGTCATCTGCTTACCGTCGTTCAGTTGACGCATCAGTTCGTAGTTGTAGCGATGCTGTGCACGCTTCGATTTCTTGGCCCAGATGATATACTCCGCTGAATGCTTGAATACACGATGAGATACATTGTCTGGCGGATCTGTCTTATTCCACGTTACCACATTCAGAATCTTGAAACCCAATTCCGATAGCTGGTCTGCCACAGAGAAAATGTTGTGGTGAGTGCCACTTATCCAAATGGTTCCATTGTCTTTCAGTTTATCCTTGCAAGCCGTGAGCCACCGGCGATTAAACTCATCGATGTATTCTGCTGTGGGAGCCTTGTCCCATCCACCTTTATCCACACAAACCACCTTGCCACTGCTAACGCTGATGCCACCATTACTCAGAAAGTATGGAGGGTCAGCAAATATCATGTCGAACTTGAAATCAAACGCTTCAAGTACCGACACACAATCACCATTTACAAGGGTGAAGTCTTTATTGGCAGAGCGGTAGAAGGGAGTGATAGTAGCCATTATTCTCTGTTAGTCAATTCAGATAATTTGTTCCTTATCTCCTCTTCACTTCGTTTGAAAATAGCAACAAGAATCTCTATTGGGCATTGCTTTTCTTCATATAAAGTCTTTAGCAGTTCCTGGTCTTTATCAGACCATTGTTTTATTGTTTCTTCATGCTTCCTTTGTGAAGCAACAATCAACTGCATCTCATCTGTTCCCTCTGAGAAGTTCCGCTCTTTGTGTTCGATGAGTATTGAACCCCCAGAGCTATTCCTACGGGTTGGGATATGCGGACTCCCCACAAAAGACTCTTCCCAATTCCGGTCTGAATTTGGCAGGCCAAACTGAAAATGCAGGCCGACATTATCCAAGATTAGGCAGATACTTTTGCCTGCTGTTGGGCGCAAACCACGTCCTACTTGCTGTAGATACTTTACCAACGATTTTGTTGGTCTTGCCAACTGAATAAATTCTATATCAGGACAGTCAAAACCTTCCGAGAAAATATCTACGTTAACAATAATATCAATCAGGCCTTTTCTGAACCGGTCCACATATAGTTTTCGCTCGTCTTTTGGTGTTTTACTATCTATCCGAACGATGTTAATACCAGCTTCACGATATTCTTGGCAGATGTGGTCACTATGTTTTCTACTAACAGAATAGATAATACCCTTCTTACCCTTGGCAAATTTCAAATAGCTGTCCAGCAATTGGGCTCGAATACGAGTGGTGTCTATCTTTTTCTCCAAAGCAGAAATCTTATAATCACCTTCCACGTCAAACTCCGTAATGGATTCTATCTCCCTTTGAATCTCGCTATTATAACTGATAGAATAATAGTCGTATGGAGCAAGCCATCCTGCATCGATAAAGCTTTGAATAGATTGCGAAATGATGATCTTATCGAAAACATTTCCAAAACCTCCGTTGTTCATTCGCCAAGGTGTTGCCGTTACTCCAAGCTTTTTGGCATTAGGAAACATGTCCCAAAGTTTCTTATAGGAATTGGCAACACAATGATGAGCCTCATCGACAATAATGAAATTGACGTTCAAGTCGCATGCCACGTCAAGATTGTTACGATGGGTAATGGTTTGAACAGATGCCACCTGAACAGGATATCTTAAATCACGAGGCATCCCGCCGGCAATAATACCATGTGACACTTTATATCTCTCCAAATTCTCACTGATTTGGTCTATGAGTTCTATGCGATGAGCTATAATAAGAATTTTAACATCCTCGCCTTTCTGAACACTCCATGTCTTGATATCACTAATGATAGATGAGAAGAGACGCGTCTTTCCAGTACCTGTCGGCATCTGGAACATCACACTATCACATTCATCCCAGGCAGAGAAGATGTTCTCCTTTGCCTGTTGCTGATAGGGCCGCAACGTATTATCCGTTCTTGATATCTCCTTGTATGTCATTCAACATCAATAAAGTTGGCCAGATGTGTATTGATCAATTCCAGACGATTCAAGTCTGAGCGTGTTAAAGCAGAGGTCTTTTTCCCTTTTGGTTCACTAATCATCGACATCCAATTGAGCTTATCTTTCTTTGATTTGAAAGCAAGTCCGATGTTAATAGCAAATACTTCCTCAAACTCCTGATAGCTGAAGTTCTTATCAATCACGTCACGATATTCAGACACTTCCAAGTAATCTCTCCAATCGTATTCAGACAGATCGAAATCATCATTATCGCCAAATTCTTTGATAATTCTTCCTTCTATCGCGTTTTTGAGGATTGCAACATTATTCAACCATTTTGCTCCATACACCTTTTCAAGGCGGGCAAATAGAAGTATTCTGAGCTGTTTCCGAATATCTGCCTTACGCTCTGCACCTTCCTGCTGCAAAGATTGATCTTGTGTCTCTTTCCATTCTACCAGTTCTTCTGGAGCATATTCAGGGAATTGCTTATTAATGATATTCTGGAAAGAGCGAAGCCAGAATGTATCGGCACCCTGTCCTAATACGCCTTTGATAATTCGATTGTCTTCGTCAGAAAGGTTATTGAGGCTGTTTGCTAAATGCCGGATGTACGGATCAATAGCTGCAATTCTATCGGGAATAGACGACTGAGGATTAATCGCATTAATCTTGATAAGATATGTATGCAAGGACCCTAAAAGTGCAATGAATGCGAACGTTGCACGGTTAGAGAATAGGTAGTCTTGTTTTACATCTTCTGTCATGATTGAGTCTGCAATAGCATAACCTCCATCAATAAACTTCGTGATTCTGGTGCGACTATCCTTCATGGCTTTATCTATGTCCGTCTCATTGGTGTTGTATATACAGACATCGGTATCGCCAGTCCATTGAGTTGAAGAGGCTTTTGGTATCAGCCCAGAACGTCCCAATGCGGTATCAAATGGCTTGAAGGCCAACAATGAAGGATCTTCGCCAACGGAAATCTTATTGTAAAGCACATAGTTGGAATTTGCAGCCAAAGCCTTAATACATGACGAACGTAGCGCTTTCATGCGAGAATCAAGACGAGCTGATTTCCAGTATAGGTCTTCCTCTAAATCTAGTCGCAGGCTTGGACTGACAGCTTTCTGGTTCTCATTGATTTCCATGAATATCTTCAGTTGTTCCTCCGACTCCATACCCTCGAAAGCAACAACAGGAATTGTGCTATCTTCTTTATGCTGTGATTGGGCATATCCATACACGCGGTGCTGTCCGTCAATGATGTAGGCAATGCCATAAGCATTTGGGATACGCAGGAAGCCGAACTCTGATTGCGAGTCCTTTTCTGCCCTGATAGGTGTAAACTTTACTTTTAGTTCATCTCTAATTGCGCTAAAGTTGATAATGATAGAATTAGGGAAATAGCCACCTCCATCAATAAATTTGGTAATGCCTTTCAGTCGTGATGGAACAAGAAGACGCTGATAGGTCGGTGCCATAGAATCGTTGACACGAGTTCTATGAAGCACGAATCCGATTTTCAGCAACGTGCTCGGCTCGATGGAGAAAATATAATAGTTACGTTCGCCCATTTTGCCTTTCAAAACAGGTATTTTTATCTGTTCGTCGTTAATCAGTTCATCCTTAAACATTAAACCGTAGAACTGGTAAATGACAGATTCTTTGTACGACTTGATAAGGTTGTTGATGTAATTATAGGAATTGTCATTCAAATGGAATATTCCAGCATTTGCCATGCGGGCAATATCTTCGTCGTTAATACGATAGTTCCGAGAAGCGAATAGGAATTTCACTCGTTTCTCGCTGCCGTATATCTGCTGCAAGGATTCTGTAATGCCAGCCATATATTGTTCCATTTTGTTTAGTTCTGTCTTGAAACTGTGGCCAACAGATGCTTGTGCAGCCTTACATTCTACTACGAATATGGCATCATCGCCTACAGCTACTACATCAAGCTGTTGGGTGTCTTCTTTATTGGGGCCCCATTGAACAACGAGTTTCTCGTCTCCATTGAGAATTCGAAATCCAAGTTTATAAAACATACACCACACATCGTCTTCAAACTGCACGCCATGATCTTTTTTTCGAGACAATGTTGTTTTGCGAGCAGATGAACGAACCACAGAATACCCCATTTTCTCATAGTCCTCAACTTCGTTGTGGGGCCTGCTGATAGTGTCAAATTCAGTATTCTTTGCCTTGAACTTGATTCTTAACGCATCTTCGTCGCGCATCATGTGCGATTTGACATTTTCAACTTGTAATTCTGTTAGATGTGCCATATCATTAATATTTTGTATTTATTTTCTCAATAATCCTCCTACACCATTTCACGATATTATCCGCCCTCCGCTCATATACTGCTTCGCTATAGCCCGGATAGTATTCCTTTGTGAGTTCCATAGCAAATGTAGATGGGTCTTCATTTGGGAGCACATAGATTCGTGCAAATATTTGTCCCATCAACTCATCAGAGATGATTCTTGCATAGACTCGTTCTGAGATCTCTGCCGGATTATTTGTAAAAATATCAACAGCAAGAGGTGTCTTGCTCCAATCATCATTTATCAAGTCCAGATATTTGCAAGCATTTGTGTAGTAATCTGCCTGTCGGAGTGTAAAGCCACAATAATCTGCCAATTCTTGCTTCGTACACCCTGGGTGCATATAGATATACATGAAGGTATCTATGACGGTATCAAGATTGTTGGCTTGTATTAATATCTTTCCCATATCTCAATAATTTCTAATGACCACTTCTGTAAGTTTCATTCGCTTTTCGGGATCTGCATTGATAAACCTCGCTGCTAACACCCTTTGGATATCGTATTCCTCATACAGCGCCTCAAAATAGGAATCCCCATTCTCGGTTTTACTGTCAGAATTGCTCTGCATGATGAGGCAGTTCTGATTAGACAGATTGTCGCAGAAAAGTTTCAGTTCCTCTTGCTGGCGGTCTTCAAAGGGGGTGTTGGAATATTCTTTGAAAGAAGACGTCTCGCTGAGAGGACGATAAGGAGGGTCAAAATAGACAAAGTTCACGTTGTTCCTGCTGAGATTCTGTCTAACGGACTTATAATCTCCAGGTTGACGGATAATCAACTCGACAGAACTAAGCAGTTGGTGGTCAGCCATTATCAACTCCCTATTACAAATGAGAGGCTTCTTGCTTTTTCCATAAGGTACGTTGAACTTGCCTGATGCGTTCACTCTGTACAGACCATTATAGCATGTGCGATTCAGAAAGATAAACAATGCAGCTCGTTCGTCAGGATGGATTCCCTCACTATTATACTGGTCGCGGTATGCATAATACAATTCTTTCCTTGAAGGGAATTCAACACTATAGTAATTGTTTTCAATGACACTGAGCCGGTCTATAAGAATCTCTGGTGTTCTTGCTATGAGCTGATAACACCGGATGAGGTCTGAATTAATGTCATTGATAACTGCGCGTTTGATGCATTTGTGGTGATGCAGCATGTGGAAGAGCATTGCGCCACCACCAACAAAAGGCTCTATATAGGTTACATCCTGAAGATCATCGAAATCAGCTGGCAACAAAGCTTCCAGCTTCTGTAGTAGGCTTCCTTTGCCACCAGCCCATTTTATGAAAGGTTTGGCAACAAATGTTTTTTTCTTTACTACCGAGTTTTTAGGCATCGGTCAGCAATCTGTTGTTCTGACTGATACCCGTGGGCCAGAGGGTTCTTAGCTATTAATGACGGCATACAAAAAGCGGGGTATCCTCACCTGCCCATTCTGCTATTTCGGCCGTCGGAAGCCTTCCTGAAAGAACGGACAGAATCTGAATACCCACGCCGGTCAGTATATAATGCACCCCGAAAAGTGTGCGTGAGGGCATAGTTAGCCCTCGGCACACTCCGGGAGTATATACTACACCCGTAGCATTCATCTCCGCTTTTGTCTTTGTACAGGATTTGAGTTTCCGACGTTCAAATAGCCAAAAACAAAGCATCAATGACGCTTTCCAATATGTCGCCGTCCCACCCATTCGCCCGAAGGCGTGGGTATGAACACTGCAAAGATACGAAATCTTTGTGAGATTTTACCTTATTAATAAGAAAAAGTGAGTTTTTCGACTAAAAAATAGCGTCTTGGTGATCTAAACTATCCAAAATCGATCTAAACATCTATAATTTCTTTGGACTTCTCAGCGGGATCTCCGACCTTTGTCGAAAAAATGAGTAATCCGGCATTTATGTCTGTCTGCTTCGAGGGTGAGGGTGACGATTGGGATGCCTATCTCACTAACGATGCGGAAGGTAAGTACTTCTCTAGTCGTTATATCGTTGACTGTGAACCAGACATAGAATACTTCGACACGATTGAAGAGGCCTGCGACCACCTGTCTGCCTACATTGGTAAACCCATTAACGCCTCATGGCAAGCTTTGAATGAAGCAGCAGATGAATGGAACGACGAACACCCTGATTCTGACTGGTCCATCAACGTGAAGCAGATAGAAGTCATCAGCGATGACGAAATGTGTTCATTAACGGATTGACAGGTATGAGTGTCGGGGTAGCGGATGATTGCTCTCGCTTACTCGAATTATTCATATATTCAAATATTCATTTATGACAGGAAGGTTTTCGCAAGTTTATGTATCAGGGCTTGATGAAGTAGATAGGGTAATGATTTTGAATGGAAATGAATATGTACATAGTATATGTATTAAATTATTATATATTATTATATATTATAATATATAATAATATATAATAATTCTATAATACAGATTTTGAACAATCACAAAACCTTGAACTGCGTTCGAGCTTTTCCTCGCCATGGCATAGCTCAAGTAGTACACTTGGCTCTGCTCATGGCTTTCGGAAAACCTTCCTGTCGTATTTGAATAAATGAATAAATGAATATTTGGATACCAAAAATAGGGTGGGCTGCAGCTTTGTTTAATTTATTAAAGAAAAACTTGAAAAAAACTTTGTAAATATTTGTATATATGCAGATTTTTTCGTACCTTTGTAGTGCTAAAGAGATAGCAAAGTCAACCCAGCCGATAACCAGCGGTCCGGAACGATGGTGGTGCAGGTTTGCAATCGAGGATGTGGCACTTTGTG
>CACYXI010000078.1 GCA_902778265.1 uncultured Bacteroidales bacterium
CGACAAGACTCCCATCGTTCGCGAGATGATGCTGCCTGAGGAGATTCAGTGGCTCAACGATTATCACCAGCGTGTCTTCGACGCCCTCTCGCCCCATCTGAATCCCGATGAGGTTGAGTGGCTCCGCACAGCCTGCGAGGCGATGTAAGAATGAGCCCAAACCACCATCCGAAGTGATTTGGGCTCTTTTCTGTTAGCATTTCTGCCAGAGGTTAGTATCCGTCTTTTTGATTTTCCCTTCCTTCACCCAGCGATAGATGATAGTTTTTACCACTGGCGACTCTCCGTTGCCGAGACGCAGGTTCACAAAATCTTCTTTCGTGAACTCCTTAGGCAGGGCATCCAGATAGCGGATATTGCCCTTTGAAGCCTGAATACTCAGCGTGCCATTGTGGAGGGCATCGATCTTGTCGCCATAGATTTGCAACTGATAATGAAGGCAGCGTTCAGCATACCAGAGTGCAAATTTGATGGCGCGCTCTGTCTCCTTGTGGCCTTCGAGCAGATAGGCGATGATGCCAGCACGGAAACCGTTGAGGGCTGCTCGGCGACGGAGCACATCGAGTGAGTAACGCAGCGTCTGTAGATACTCCTGGCGCTTCCCTTCGTCCCAATCTTCAATGGCCTTGTTGATGAGAGGCAGTTCGACCTCACCTTCTTCGTCCATCAAACAAAGGCACATGCGCTTCACCTTCTCTTCTTCATCTTTTGTCCACACTTTGAACTTAGGCATCTTGGCTCCCACCATATCTGGCAGCACCACAGGCGTTACTCGGCTCACCAGTCCGCTCTCGGCATCAGCAAAGAAAGCTCGGCACTTGTTGGGCGTACCGCACATTACCATATTGTAGTAGAGCGTGACCTTGCCAGAGAATGAGTCCTTTGAGATGCGATGCTGCCCCCAGGGCTTGTTGTCGTAGGCCAGTCGGAAGAGGTCGTTCTTCTCTGTCCACGCACCACCCTTGTTGTTCTTCAGCACCGTCTCAATCTCAGGAGCATAGGTGAAGAGATGCTTGCCTTTCGCATAGAGGGCACGTTCGAGGAAGGCCGACACACCGATGTTGGGTTCGAGGATACGAATCTGAGAACACGGATTCTCCACCTCCTCACCATTCTTCTTGGCTAGCGAATAGGCAATCTCCTTCTGCCATTCCACCTCGTCCTGCTTGATGATGGGATCCATCAGCAGCTCGAACTCATTATCGACAAACGACTTACCAGTGGCCTGAGGCGCCTCGATATCCACGATGAAGCTGGGAGAGTTCAGCTTTCCGTCGCGATACTTGGCTCGGATGCCGGTAGCCAGCGTGCCCAGCATGGGCATTGCCGCGATGAGCGTAGCCTCCTTAAACTCTTCTGGAGCGTGGTCTGAGAGATCCTGAAGGAGGTCGGGCAGCTCGTTTTCGACTGGTGTGACAATCGCATCATCGACACTTTCAGAGCTGGTCTCCTGTGCGGCTCCCAGCGATGCCAGCACCTCTTTCATCTGCGAAGGCATCTCAGAAGGGCGTGTACTGCCAACAGCACTCTTGATGGTTGAAAGCACCTCATGATCAGAGAGTCCCCAATGAGGCAGAATCTGGAAAAGCTTCTGCTCGTTGAAGTCACAGATGAATCGCAGATAGCGGCTCATCGTGTAGAGCGCCATATTGCGCTCGCCCTCGGCTGGAGCATCGCCATAACCAAGCTTCCAAAGCAGCGATTGCACGATTTTCTCGTAGGCGATGCCCTTGTAGGTCATTGAGCATTCACCATTCACCATTGAGCACTCTTCATTGACAGATGTCTGTGCCACCTTAGCGACAACAGGCTGAGCGTAGAGTTTCTTCTGTTCCTCAGTGAGAGGTTCGAAGACGATGGGGTCGAGCAACTTCACGTACTGCTCTGAGACCATGAAACAGCAACGGGCTAAGTCCGTCACGTGCGAGTCATAACTGACACCCAGCCGACTCGCCAGTTTCTGGATGTCCTCCTCGATAGAAAGTCCTGGTGTGCGCCAAGCCCAGATGTGAGTACCACCGCCTGCACTCTCCGCGAAGTACACGATGCGGAATGCCTCAATGAGGTTCTCCTCGCGTACCTTCTTCCAAAGCGCATCCGTCAAGCCCTTCTCGTCGATGTCGAGGAAGTAGAGTCCTGAGGCTTCAGCATCTTCGGCCTTGCGCGTACCATTGTTAAAACACTCTGCAAGAGGCAGCCATACGGGCAGTTCCTTCTTGCGATCCAGATTGTTGTTCTGCTTCACGTCTGTGAGGATCTCCTCTACGTGATTCTTCGCCAGCAGTTGACGATAAGCAGCCATGCTCGCCTTGCGAGGCTTGCCGCTAAATGAGTTTGCCATCATTATCATAGCGATGGCAAATTTCGGAAGGGTGATTGCACCTTCCAGCTGGGAAAAATCTCAATAGAGTGCAATTAGTTCTTTTGATGAGCTAACTTATTGTATTTCTGCAAGATATGGCTGAGTGTTTTTTGCAATTTCTGTGTTTCGTCTTTCATTCCCTCCTGGATGTTCTTCCTGTAAGTGCCAGTATGGCTCTTGTTGGTCAGTTTCTCGGCCAGATCCATATCGGAGCACTCCTTGAAGACTGCACTCTTCTTCATCTCTCCAACCAGATGGCAGAAGAAGATAGTAGTAAACAGATGGTTGTGCGGACTTTTGCGCGTCACTTTCAGACGGGCAAAGATGTCTTGGTCGTTGATCATCTCCTGCCACATCGCCTCATAGTGTGGGAACCAGGCATCTGCCACCAGATTGTTCAGCTTGCTGGCTGCCTCCAATACGGCATCGCCTACGCGCTGATCATCGTTGAGCACCAACTGCTCTTCACCAAACTTGGTCGTCGGGTCGAGCTCTCTGGCGATTTCCGAGAGGGTTGCCAGATGGAAGATGAAACTCCGCAGCGCATCGTCGCTGAGGCTGGCTTCGAGAAACGCTGCTTCGAAAGCCTCGCGGTCGGTGGTCCACTTGGCAAACAAGCTGCCAGCCACCTTGCCCAGTTCTTCGCGCACCTTAGAGCGTTCGGCGGTCATGATGTCTTTCCACGAACTGTCGTCACTCACCACGCGGAGCGTCTGTCGGTGCTCCTCCCAGTAGCCGTCCCAAGCGCTGCTTTTGCGTACACGCATGAGTACCTTATTGAATAGCTTGGCCATTGCCTGGCTGTCGGTTCGTCTCTGCTGCAGCATATTCACCATCATGCTGGGCAGCATCATCAGTATCAGCAGCCATATCAGCATCATCTGCAAATTGTCGCTCATCAGGCGGTTGAGGTCGTCCATCCTCTGGCGCATGTCTGATACGCGTCGGCTTATCTCTTCCTGATTGTCGTCTTCTGTTTTAAGATTCTGGATGACTGATGCCAACATCATTAGGTCGTCGGGCTTCAGGTGCTTGGCGCAGATGGCGAAGAACTGCTCTGTGAGCGACACCTTCTGCTGAATGGTTTCCTGCTTTTCTGGCGACAGGGCAGCATGCTGAGCCATAGACTTGATGACGAGGTCGAAGAAGGAGGCTTGCGACTGAGATTGTTTCTCGTCAAGCAGCAGCTCCATCAGACGCATCGCCGACTGGCGGATACGCTCATTGGAAACGGTCTTTTTGACACGTTCAAGATATTCTGAAAACAGGAAGGTGCAGGGCATATTGTTCAGCTCCATCAGTGCCGTCATCGTACTCTGCATCCGCATCACGGCCGCGTAGATCTCAGCCTCCACGCAGGTATCCATACCGTCATTCAACTCCTGAACCAGCCCCTCCAACCGATCAGTAGCTACCTCCCAATGGCGGCACAGGCGGGCAGTCGACTGCTCGGCACGCTCGTCGTCAACGATTCTTTTGATTGTTTCTGTATTCATGTCATTTCTGTTTTTGGCCTACAAAGGTAGTAAAAAAAGAGAAAATGTGGTATATCTAACCGTTAAAAGACACTTAACGGTCACGTGGTCACAGCTGTGACCATGTGACCAATGGAGTCAGATGATGTGCTTATGATCGTTGCAAATAACTATTAATCAATATGTTATATAATTTATTCTTTCAAGTCTTTCCTCTGCGGTCACGTGGTCACAGCTGTGACCGTGACCATGTGAATGCTTGTGAGGGACATTACTAAGCTTTAGAGGAGCGAAAACTAAGGCTTGCAAGGAGAAAGACTAAGGCTCGCAGGGAGAGACACACTATCTTGCAACCAGTTGCCTATACGCAAACAGTCGTTTGCCTTAGCGCAAACGACTGCTCGGTGATACTCAAATTCAAATGCTTTTCGGGGCTATGTCCGTCTTTATATCTCTGTGTAGATATGCTCCTTGCCTCGTGGTGTCTTCAGCAATTTGGGATTGTCGCCTTTGGTCCACTCGTTCAGTTGCTTGCGGGCGGAATAGAGCGTCAGTCCTGAGGCTCGCGAAAAGATGCCTGCGGTGACGAAGCCGTGATGCCTCTGGATGCACTCCCTCAACACTTGTTCCAGTTTCTCCTTGTCTGCGAGTATGGCCTTGGTGTCGGGGTTCTGGAAGCGTCGGAAACCGTCGAGCCACTTCTGGATCTCCCTGTCCCACATCTTCCCGGGGTTATACTCAACACCTTCGAGCCTCACGTCGCGATCCTTCACTGCATCGGGATCGCTCACCTGCCTGGCCAGCGACAGCTTGGGGGCAAACGAGCCGAGAGGCGTCTCGATGCGGTAGCCTTCGGCCATCCATCGTCCTGCTGCCCTGATAAACATATCGAGGGCTCGGCTCATCTCGCCGTATCGCATATTATAGGTGCGCTCGCAATAGTCCTCCAGCTGCTTCATCGTCAGCTTCTGTCCGCTCTTCGGGCGCACATATACCAGATTCTTCCCGTCGCTGTCTTTCACTGGCGTCGGGTGAACCTCATACCACATTCCACTGTTCTTTCTTGGCATATTCCTATTCGTTTTTATTTACTGCAAAGATACAAAAAAAACTCGAGATATCCAAAAATATTCAGTTCAAATACTTGAGTCTTTCGAAATATTTCGTATCTTTGTAGCTGTATTTGAGAACGATAACTAAAAACGAAATATGGCAAAAGGATTATCAAAATCGCGTTATACGCTGTTCTGTCAGTGCCCGAAGACGCTCTGGCTGCGAACTTACAAGCCTGATGAGGCTACGGTGGATGCCGGTGTAGAGGCTAGATTTGAGAGTGGTAACGAGGTGGGTGATCTGGCAATGGGACTATTTGGCCCCTTCGTTGAAGTGACTGCCAAACGGGAGGATGGAGGTCTTGACCTCCAAGCAATGATTAACAAGACTAAGGATGAGATGGCCAAGGGAACAGAGGTGATCTGCGAGGCATCGTTTACTTTCGACAATAATTATTGCGCCGTTGATATACTGCGAAAGTCTCCTGGTGGATGGGCTATCTATGAGGTAAAGAGCAGCAGTTTCCCTGAGTTTGAAGGACAGGAGGCAAAACTCGAAAAGTACGCTCCAGACATTGCCTATCAGAAATGGGTGCTGACGCAGTGTGGCATCAACGTTACTGATACCTATCTTGTATGCCTCAATAGCGACTATGTGCGACAGGGAGAGCTTGACCTGCAGAAACTCTTCGTTGTCATCGACATGAAGGAACTGGTGGAGAACGAGTACCTGAAGGTTCCTGCACAAGTAAGTAAGGCGCTAAAGGTGCTTCGCAGTGAAGATGAACCAGGCATCGACCTGTCAGAACACTGCATGAAACCCTACGGCTGTGCTTTCTTAGATTATTGCAAACGTCAGCATGGTGTGCCTGATGACGAACCAACCGTTTTCGACCTCTATCGTATGAACTTTGCGAAGAAGTTGGAGCACTATCATGCAGGCCGTATCACGTTTGAAGACTTACGTAGTCAGGAGCTTAGCGATAAGCAGCAGATGCAGGTAGAGTGTACGCTGAATCAGACGGAACATATCGATAGCGAAGGCATCCGGGACTTCCTTAACAACCTCAGCTATCCGCTGTATTTCCTCGATTTCGAGACGCTTCAGCAGACTATCCCTTTGTATGATGGTACAAAGCCTTATCAGCAGATAACTTTCCAGTATTCGTTGCATATTAAGCGCAGTGCTGATGCGCCTTATGAGCATCTAGAGTTCTTAGCACCAAACGATGGCAGCGATCCACGTCGCTCTCTAGCCGAGCAGCTCTGTAAAGACATTCCGATGAACGTCTGCACATTGGCTTATAACAAAGGTTTCGAATGTGGACGCATTAAGGAACTAGCAGGGATGTATCCTGACCTCGCTGTTCATCTGCTAAACATCCGTGACCATATCCAAGACTTGCTCGACCCGTTCAGAGACGGCTACTATTACGTACCTGCGATGCATGGTTCGTTCTCCATCAAGAGTGTGCTGCCCGCATTGTTCCCTGATGAGCCGAGCCTGAACTATCACAACCTTGATGAGCGTTGTCAGAACGGAGGTAATGCGATGACCCTCTTCCCACAAATCCAATTTATGGAGCCCATCGAAGCCGCCGCTAGTCGCGAGGCCCTCCTCCGCTACTGTGAACTCGACACCTGGGCAATGGTGAAGGTATGGGAGAAACTGGAAGAAGTGGCAAAGGAACCTTTAGTGAGATAATTATTATTGAGAGAAAGAATTAAAAAGTAAAATTATGGCAAAGAAAATGGAACCAGATGGTATAAAAGAACTTATCATAGGCTATTTGAATGAATATAATTCTCAGGAACATCCCTTTTTGCTGTTTGACCTGGCTCATGTAAACGAAAATGACCATACAAGGGTACTTCTAAGTATTCTTAAATTTAACAATAACCAATTCTTACCAAGTTTTCTGCGAACTATAGGTGCCCCAGAGTACAATGGAATTGTCGAAGTGCCTACAGACCAAAAACGTGCTATTGACGGGTTTATTGATTTGTACTTTGCATACAAAACGAAGGAAAATCAGACAGAAAATCAGACAGAAAAATTCATAATTGAGAATAAAATATATGGAGCAGGCGATACATACCGTCAGTTAGCAAGGTATATTGCTACAGTTATTCCTTCAAGTGATGATAAATCTTTCGAGACTATATGTGAAAATTGGAAAAAAGGGGAAGGACTATCAGATTTAAGTCATATTCATGTCGTATATCTCACTGCAGATGGTTCTAAAAGACCAAGCATAGAAAGTTTGCCTAAATATTTTGGAGGCAGAGACACTGATGAAAGCGATTTTAATGAAAATGAAATGAAGATTAACTACTATCCTATTAACTATGCTGAAGACATCCTACCGTGGCTTGAAAACGAGGTTCTGCCTAATATGCCATACTCAGATAATGGTATTGCCATTGCTGGTATCCGTCAATACATAGAATCATTAAAATTAATGTTTAGTGACAAGGGGAATTCCAAAGCTGTAAAAAAATTTGTTGGCGTAACTGCAAGCAAAGACAAAACCACTTATGATAAAATAGACTCCGCTATCTCTATTCTAAAATCTCTAGAGAATAAAAAAAGTAAAATGAACATTAAAAGAAGTCTAAAAGATATAGGATATGATGTTGCCGATTTGAATCTTCAACCTTTAATACGAGACCTCAGAGTTACAATGAACAACTTGTTTTCTGTTGATTTGAACGAAGGGTGGAAAACATATTTCACCCCAACATTCGTCCTTCTGTTTAAAAACTCCTGGTGGTCAGAATCGGACATTAAAAAAGGGTATAATTTCCCTTCAATCCATATAAATTGTAGCCCAACTAAAAATATCTTTGATACTAAAAAAGCAAAAATAACATTGAAGACAAAAGCAGATCATCTTCCTACTGATACAAAAATAGTAAAATTGCGCTCCGAATGGAAATTTGAAGGAAACCGGAACAGGACCATATCAAAGGATTTACAACTTGACAGTCAAGCAGGTGATTACAAAGTCCTCTTCACCCAAGTTGTTGAAAAGTTAAAGGATAATCAAGTAATCAAAGATATAGATAGTGTTATCGAAAAAGCTAAGAAGGAAAAGAAGTCATACCAAGAAGCTGTTTTAGAAAGTCTTATTGATTATGGCACAGCAAGTGAGAGTGGGAACATTCCTTTACAGGATTAATCCAAATAACGACAAGGAGTTGCAGCGGTGTGCGTATGGCAGTAGCAGTTGGAGCAGAGTGGCAGAGTTTAATGGAAACCACATTCTGGACCTACTACTGGCAGGTAACGGCAAAGATATTGAGGTCTATACTGACCGATATGTCTATGTGAGGGAGTATAGCGGCAACATCAGAAAAAAGTAGCCAGTAAAATTGAATTTCTCATCTCGATAGTCTATATTGGTAATGTAAAAAAGGAATGATTATGGAAATTAAAAAGAGCGTTGATGTTTTGTTTAATGAGGTTGCTCAGTGCAATGCCCTCACGGCTGAGGAAGATTTCACTCTGACGAAGGCTGTGCAGGACAAAGGTACAGATTGCTACGAGATGAAGAAACTGCATGAGGTGTATGACCGCTTCGTAGAAAGTATTGCCAAACAGTATCTTGACAAAGGGCTCTCGCTCGACGAACTTGTGGAGGTTGGTAAAACTGGCTTAGAAAAAGCTGCGATGAAGTATGACTCAACTCGTGGTTTCAAATTCATCGCCTATGCAGTCTGGTGGATTCGCCAACCTATGTTAGTGGCTATCGAGTCGAAGAAATAATAAGGAAAAGAACCAGTCGTGGAAAGTTTCTTCTGAAGCCGGAGACTGGCAGGCATCCTTCTCATCCTGTAGTAGAAAGGTCTTGGGATACCATTTTTGACAAGTAATGATTTATAAACAAGAACAACAGCATGGAACAGCAAAAAACAGGAAGCGAATCTGACAAAGAGGCATTACTGAAGTTTATGCAAGATGCAGAATGTCTAGATGCTTTATCAAAGTGGACAAATGATTTCAATATTTTTGACGTGCTAAAAATTTCTCGTACAGAGATCAGGCATAGCAATTTATTAAGTTGGCTGATTGATCCAAATGAGAACCATGGTTTAGGTGATTCCTTCTTATATGGGATAATTGTCTTGTTATCAAAAGAATTGGATCAAAAAACCGCTCTTCATCTTTTAAGTTCCGACTTATATTCTTATAATGTATTTAGAGAATGGAACCATATAGATATTCTCCTAATATCAAATCAGAACAGAGTTGTTCTGGCAATAGAAAACAAAGTTGGCGCTCATGAGCACAATTCTGGCAATTCCGAAGAATCACAATTAATCACATATAAAAACAAAATCACATCACAATATTACGACTATAAGAAAATCTATATCTATTTGACACCCGATGGTGAAGAGCCTTCTGATAATGATTGGATAACTTTGAATTACTCAGACGTTGTAACTGTATTGGAAAAAGTTTACTCCTCAAAAGCAAACCAATTGGGATCAGATGTGTCACTTTTAATCAAGAACTATATTGATAATATTAAAAAGAATATAACAATGGATCAAGAATTAATTAATCTTTGCAACTCGATTTATAATAAACATCGTAGAGCATTAGACCTTATCTTTGAAAACAGAGATGATGTTGTTTCACAAATTTCCAACAACTGTAAAAATATAATTGAGCAAATCCCTGGAGTCACTTTTGACAATTCTTCAATAAGCAAGAAATATCTAAAGTTTAGGACAACCGGACTGAATGATGCTTTTCAAGGAATCGATCCTAAATACTATTATTACCAATTTGAGATAGATGAAAAACATATTACGGTTATGTTAGAATATCATAAAGAGAAAGCGGAACAGTTAGATGATGAAATCTATGAGACTATGATGGAGTTCAGGAAAAAGTTTAAGTTCCGTGCTGAGCCAACCAAACCAGATTGGGTATGGTATAGAGTATGGAAACATAAAACAGACAATGTCTATGATGAAAATTGGATAAAAGAGAGAATCAAGAGGATAATGGAAATAGACGGATCAAGCTCTCTCAACAACAAAAAAGAAACAGAGTAATCGAAAAAAAAAGTTGCCATAATCTTGAATTTCTCATTCCGACTGTCTATATTGAGAACATCACAAACAAAAAAGAATGATTATGGACAACAAAGAATTAGAAAAGTATTTAATTGAGATTGGTAAGACTCCATTTCTTAGTATCGAAGAGGAAATTGAGTTAGCAAAGGCTGTGCAACAGAAGGGTGCAGATTGCGACGAGATGAAAAAGCTGACAAAGCACAACGAACTGTTAGTTCTGAGTGTTGCCAGACAATATCAAAACAAGGGGCTTTCGCTGGAAGAGTTACTCAAAGCTGGTCGCGAAGGTCTGGCGAAAGCCGCCTTGAAATATGATGCTAGTCGTGGTTTTAAGTTTATTGCTTTTGCCGTGTGGTGGATTCGCAGAGAGATTCTTATTGCCATTGGGAGCCCTGATGTCGATGTCATCAATTCCACTCAAAACCCTGCAATTCTTCAAGAACTCTGTAATAATGGGAGTAAGAGTGCAGCCTTGAAGCTTGGTCAGATGTATGATAAAGGTGACGAGAAGAACGGTATCTTCCGACATCCCCTGAAAGCCAGAGAATATTTCAAAATGGCTGGCGAGAAATATGAATACGAACCAGAAGAGGAAGATCCTCATGAGGCCGACTATTATCTGAGAGGTCCTGCTGAGGAACTTGCAGCCGTTAAGACACTCGTTGATGAGTTGACTCAGAAATATGGTGATGCCTTTAATGAGTTTGGTCTCTACATTCCAATGAATATCCTGATGAAGACGCTCGTTGGTTCACGTTACTATGACGGCAATCTGCTAACGATGAACACAGATGATCCTGAGTGTATCGTCCTCCATGCCGAAGCTAACACGATGGAGCCCTTGCTCTATGCCCTGCGGCAGGCTTTTCCCAATCTCGAAATAGAGATGAAAGAAACCAAATTGCGTTAGTTTAGTTCATTTAAATCAGAACCAGTCGTGGAATGCTCCGAGCAAGTGAGAGCAGAGTGAAGTTTACTTCGACTCTGCCGGGCATGAGGAGCTTCGACCAAAGGTCAAAGCTCCTCTCGAAGCCGGAGACTGGCAGGCATCTTTCTAATCCTTTAGAAGAACAATGTTCAAAGGTCTTGGGATGCCGATTTGTTATTAAAATGAAAAAAAATTATGCCAAAAATTGAATTATTTGTTGTTTGTAACTATATTCCTAATACAAACAATTAAAAATTCAAGATTATGACAACAACAATTCGCACCAGTTCAAAAAACTATTTCAACAAGATTCGAAAGTACCTCACTAACAAAAGAATCTTCTTCACTCCATCCATCGAAAACGAGGTCTATACCCTCACCATCTTCGATCTGTCAAGTGTCGAAACCTCCTCTCTCATCGCTAAAATGACCAAGCACTTCCACCTCACCAATCAGCAGGAGCCTCTGGCTCTTGCTGCCTAATTTTTTTCTTTTTATGTTACTGTTATTTTGAAATAATGTGTATCTTTGTAGCTGAAATAAACCTAAGTAGGAGAATATGGAAAGAACTTATCAAACCTATCTCGATAAAATTATCGAGTTCAATAGTGATAAATCACTCATTGCTTTACGTGAGAGGTATAATGAGCCCTCTTTTTTTGAAATCATCTCTAAGCAAAGAAGTGAGACAACATTTAGTGCTTTTCTCAGCTGGTTGCTTCAAGGCAATAGTACAATGTTTGGACATAATGCCCCCATCATGATGTTACTTGATACTTTAGTCCGCAAATGTGGCGAGCAAAAAGGGGCAGAGAATCTCATTGATGATGGCCTGAAGAAAAATATTGTCACACGAAAAATGAAGATGATGTCACTGAAGGTAGACACAGAAAAAGCAATCTGTGAATTGGCAGAAATGGCTATGTATAACGGGTATTTCGAGACATCTGATATGAGAAAGATTGTTCTTGGATGCCAAGACCGTGTTGATATTTACATTGAGGGTGATGCTGTTGTTAATGATGAAAAGAAGAAAATACAAATTATCATAGAAAACAAAATTGACTCAAAAGAAGGAGGAGCAAAAGTCAATAAAAAGTTTGATTTGGATGAATACACCAATGCTTCTCAAACAAAGCGCTATTATATTGGCTCGCATTGGAAGAATGATGGAGTATATCAGATATATGTCTATTTGACACCGCACTCGCTATCATCATCTGATAATATTGATGAACATTTCATACGGCTTAGTTATCAGGATATTCTTGATGATATTATAACACCTTTGCTTAATTCATCATCCCTATCAAACCGCTCACGATTCTTTCTGGAAGAATTCTCCAACGAACTTACATTTCCGAGTATTGAGGGGTCATCGGTCCATCCTAGCATTGCCAAAGGAACAGACTTCTCTCAAAAGATAACCAAACTATGGGAGAATAAATACAAAGACCTTATAACCGATACTGTTATTGCTACTTCACAAACGCCAATTTGGTTTTTAGAAGGAACATATTATGATTATCAACCTAAAAAAGAGTTACTCCAATTATTGATAATTAAAGGCTATTATGATGAATTGGAAAAGAAAAAATGGTGTGTTTCAAAGCAAAACAATCAATATAAGGACGAACTCTGCGGTGGTTATTGGTATAAAAGTCGATCATGGTATCCGCTTATAGAAGCCTATGCTAAGGAAAAAGGGATTGACGTAAGTCAATACTCACAGGAATTTGCGACTATAGATGAAAGTGTATTAGATCTATTGTCTTCTTTTTGGGAAGAGAATAGAAGATTCCTGTGTGCCCTTATGGATTCCCTTGACAGCAAATGCAAGCAAGAAATCCAATGTTTGCTAAATACCATGTCCAAACGAGACAATACCAAGTATCTTGTATTCTATGATGGCTGTTGTTGTAATCCAGAAACAGATGGAGAGCGAAAACCTACGGGAAAAGCAGAAACTGTCTACACAATTGTTTCTAAATGGGCTGAGGTTAAGTCGCAAAGTTCAAGTGTTGTTTCTCTGCACGATTTGAATAAGACATTTCCTATAAAGAAGGTGAATGCATATTATGAAAGAGCAAAATGCTTCAAAGAACTATTCCACCCATTTAAGGAAGATGGAAAGTATTACTATGATGATGGAGATGCACGAGGCAAGATGGTTGAGGGCGGTTGGGATTTTTATCCAGCAAGCAAAAAGCATAATATTGTAACAAGTGATGGTGAAGTTACTATCTTGAAGATGTGGCGTAAGGATGATATGGAGAAATTCGTCAAGTATGCTATGGAATTGCCTGAATTTGTTGAAAAACTCGAAGTGATTGTTGCAAAATAGTTTTAGAACCTCACGATGTATAGGAAAATCGTTACAAACTATGCCTATTAAAATTACAGCAGATGGAATTGAGCATGTCCCAAGTTTCAAGTCTTATATTGGGAAAGATGCTACAGAAGCCATTAATGAGATTGCAGAAAAACGATCCTTTATAAAAGTGATGGATTGTATTGGTTTAAATGGATATCGAAACATAACTATGTGGCGCAATGAACGCCATATAGAAATCATCTGTAAGACAGATTGCATGGATGATGTCATAAGTGAACGTATCTCTCCTTCACAAGCAATTTGGACTGTTGAAGATATTTTCCTCTACGAGGATCACCCTAAAAGCGGACACGGATTCTATTAATCTTTGTTCCTGTCTATCGTGGTAACTATTGAATTATGGCAAATCAAGTAAGGGTCGGAACGTTCGTATACAGGATTAATCCTGGTAATGACAAGCAACTGCAGCGTCGTTCGTTTGTGGGAAGCAGTTGGAGCAGGGTTGCTGAGTTTAATGGCTATCATATTCTGGATCTGCTGTTGGCCAGCAATGGGAAAGACATCGAAGTCTATACAGACCGATATGTCTATCTGAGGGAATATAGCGGTAATATCAGAAAAAAGTAGCGTGCAAAATTGAAAAATTTTTGGCCATTTATTTGCTCAGTTAAAATAAATAGTTTATCTTTGCACTGCAAAAATGGTCGAATAGTGCGACCGAATTTGCAGTAGCGAATAGGAAGAACAATGATTATTGAGAGAGAACAATACGTAAATGAGCTGCTTAGTAAGCGGTGGAACGGGAAGGTTAAGATCATCACCGGTATCCGTCGTTGCGGTAAATCGTTTCTGCTTTCAACCCTCTATAAGGACTATCTCAAGGCCGAAGGGGTGCCCGAAGATTGCTTCGTAGAGATAGCACTGGACAAGAAAGCCCATGTGAAGTACAGGAATCCAAATGAGTTGTACGACTATATCGTCAATCGGACTCCGGATGCGTTAAAGCGATACTATGTGTTCATCGACGAGATTCAGTTGTCATTCAAAGTGAAGAATGAGGATGTGGATGAGCGTCTGGTGCCTGAAGAAGACCAGGATATGCTCTATACCACGTTCTATGATATTCTGAATGACCTGATGGGACGGAGTAACCTGGATGTCTATGTGACTGGCTCAAACTCAAAGATGCTCTCAAAAGACATTGTCACCAATTTCCGCGACCGTGGGTCGGAAATCAAGGTCTATCCGCTGTCGTTCAAGGAATACTACCCCATATCGGGTATGGAAAGAGCCGATGCATTGGAGGAATATATGACATATGGCGGAATGCCATTGGCAGTGTTGGAAAAGGACGAAGCCGAGAAACGCAAATACCTGAAAGGCCTCCACAAAAGAGTTTATATCAAGGACATCGTAGAGCGGTATAAACTGAAGGATGACGAGGTGCTGGATGCACTCATCGATGCTCTCTCTTCGGCAGTTGGTTCGCTGACCAATCCTCATAATCTAGCCAATGCTGCAGGCTCACTGATGAAGCGCAGCACGTCTGACCATACCATCAAGAACTATCTTGACTATCTGGAGGATGCCTACCTGTTTGCGAGTGCCAAGCGATACGATGTGAAAGGGAAACGCTATTTTGAGAATACGCTAAAGTACTATTCTATGGATACGGGCCTGCGAAATGCCAAACTGAACTTCCGCCAACAGGAGAAGTCACACTTGATGGAAAACATGATTTTCATCGAACTTCTCCGCAGGGGCTATAGCGTGGATGTGGGTGTGGTGGAAGTGACCATTGTGAAGGATGGTAAGAAGCAACAGTCGCAGTATGAGATTGACTTCATTGTCAACACGGGGCGCGAGAAAGTGTATATTCAGTCGGCTTTGAATGTGGACACGGAGGCGAAACGGAATCAGGAAACTTTCTCAATGAAGAACTCTGGTGATTTCTTCCGTAAGATCGTTATCTTAGATGGGAATACAAAAGCATGGACTGACGAAGACGGCATCATATATATAGGTGTCATTCCATTCCTTTTGGAAGAGAATCCATTGAATTTTTCTTCATAAATAACTATATTATTGGCGTAACATACAAAATAAGAATGAATATGGATAATAAGGAATTAGAATTAGCTTATGACTTGTTGACTGCTGACGAGGAGTCTATACTGACCAAGGCGGTGCAGGACAAGGGGACTGACTGCGACGAGATGAAGAAGTTGCGCAAGGTCTATGGCGGCTTTGTGGCCAGCGTCGCCAAGGAGTATCTGAACAATGGTCTTTCGCTCGACGAACTCGTGGAGGCTGGAAAGATTGGATTGGGAAAGGGGGCTATGAAATACGATCATTCTCGTGGCTTCAGATTTATCTCCTACGCCGTCTGGTGGATCCGCGAGTCTATTTTGTATGCTATAGCTGATAAGAAGTAGCCAAATAGAAGAACCTTCTGAAGGAATAATTCAAAAAAGTCTCGCGCTTTTTTGAATTTTTTTTGCTTTGTTCCTATATTAAGGATGTAATTCACCAAACAAAATTAATATATGGAAAAAGAGATTCAAGTAAAAAGTAAAAAAAAGGAGATAACACTATTGCAGGCAATAGAGCGGGTGGTGGAATTGTCAGAGGATTCCAAGATGAGTCCGGAGTTTATGAAGAAGGCCAAGACAGAGATACAACTGCTGGCCAAGAGTTATGGTATCACGGATAGGCAAGCTGTGCTGTTCTGTGTCTGTATGGAGAAAGGGCCTCGGAGGGTGGACTATGACGATCTGGCCTCGTATTTGGATCTGAATAAAATCGGCGTCCTGAGCTATGCCAGCGACATTGATGCCCTGGTGCGTCGCCGTCTGCTGAAGTTCCGTGATGTGAAGGATGAGGATGACTTCGATATCCCCTCCGTCGTGATCCGCTATCTAAAGCATAACGAGGTGTATCAGTTACCTCAGCGCAAAGGTCTGGATTGTGCCTCGATGTTTGAACTGCTCGACCAGTGGTTTGAGGATCTGGATGATGATGCCATCTCGCCTCATGAACTATGCGAAGAACTGCAATCGCTCTTCAAGGACAATCCGCAGGTGGGCTTTGTGAAACATCTGAAGGAATATTGTCTGAGTCCTAACGATCAGATGATGGTGAGTTTCTTCTGTCATCGCTTGGTGAACAAGGACGACGATGATATCCGCTTTGGTGACATAGAAGATCTGTTTGACAATATCAGCGACTTTAATAGGGCAAAAGGGGAACTACGGACTGGTGAACACAAACTGCAAGAGAAAAAGATTGTTGAACATCGATGCGTGGATGGTCTTGCCGACGTGACAAAATACAAACTGACGGAGAATGCCAAACGAATACTGTTGGCAGAGATGAGTATTTGTGAAACAGAAGAGAAACTTGCTGATATGCTGGATGCCAGCAAACTGACTCAGAAACAGCTGTTCTTTCCCAAGGATATTCAGCGACAGGTGGAGGAACTGGGCAGTTTCCTGCAGTCAGAGAACTATCAGAAGATTCAGGAGCGCATGAAGGAAAAAGGTTTCCGTAATGGCTTCGCTTGTCTGTTCTATGGATCACCAGGTACAGGGAAGACAGAAACCGTCTATCAGTTGGCTCGTCAGTCGGGAAGGAACATCATGGTGGTGGATGTGCCGCAGTTGAAAAGCATGTGGGTAGGTCAGAGCGAGAAGAACGTGAAGGCACTCTTCGACCGCTATCGTGAGCAAGTGAAACGCGCCAAGTTGACACCTATCTTATTATTTAATGAGGCAGATGCCATCATCGGCAAGCGGAAGAGTGGGGCAGAGAATGCTGTAGACAAGATGGAGAACTCGCTCCAGAACATCATCCTGCAAGAGATGGAGCAACTCGATGGCATCATGATTGCTACCACCAACCTGCAGGAGAATCTGGATAAGGCCTTCGAGCGCCGATTCCTCTATAAGATCAAGTTCGACAAACCTACGGAGGAGGCTCGTGCCAGCATCTGGCGCTCGATGATTCCTGATCTCAGCGAACTGGATGTGCGTACGCTGGCCTCGAAGTATGACTTCAGCGGTGGTCAGATAGAGAATATCGCCCGTCATTATGCCATCGACACCATCCTTCATGGTCACAGCGAGGACGCGTTGCCGATGCTTATCCGTCATTGCGATAACGAACGCTTGGATGATCTGAGAGTCCGGAAAATCGGATTCTGACGGCGATTTTAAGGAGTAATTAAATAAAATTTAGCAAAAGATTTGTTAGTTTCGTGAAAATGTTGTAACTTTGCACCCGCT
>CACYXI010000079.1 GCA_902778265.1 uncultured Bacteroidales bacterium
CAGACCGTTGAGTTTGAGAAGGTACTGCTCGTAGATAACGACGGTGCTATCACAGTAGGTGCTCCAACTGTTGATGGAGCAAAGGTAGTATGTGAAGTTGTACAGCCTCTCGTTAAGGGTGAGAAGATCATTGTCTTCAAGATGAAGCGTCGTAAGGACTCTCGCAAGAAGAACGGTCATCGTGCACAGTTCACACAGGTAGTAATCAAATCAGTTGTAGCTTAAATCAAGGAGGAACTAAAGAATGGCACATAAAAAAGGTGTAGGTAGTTCTAAGAACGGCCGTGAATCAGCAGCTCAGCGACTTGGTGTTAAGATCTTCGGTGGTCAGTCTGTAGTAGCAGGCAATATCATCGTTCGTCAGCGTGGTAACAAGCATTTCCCAGGTGCTGGTGTAGCACAGGGTAAGGACGACACTCTCTATGCTCTTATCGATGGAACAGTAAACTTCCACAAGGGTAAGTATGACAAGAGCGTGGTTTCTGTAATACCTGCTGCTGAAGCTTAAACTTATTCAAACAAAAATTTATTCCAAACAAACATAAAAAGGCTCATCGAAAGATGAGCCTTTTTTCGTATAGCCGAACCGAAGTCACTCATTCGTTCTGCGGACATTCTCTTCCCAACGAGAGGGGCGCTTGAGCTTATTTGATTGCTTTTACTTCAGGTTCTTTATTACTTTGCAAGGATTGCCCACAGCCATAGAGTCTGATGGGATGTCTTTAACTACTACGCTTCCTGCTCCAATGATGCATCGGTCGCCAATGGTAACTCCTGGGCATACTGTTACGCCGCCTCCAAACCAACAGTCTTCTCCAATGTTGATAGGAGAGCATCGTTCAATGGGCTTACGGCGTTCTATATAGTCTATAGGGTGATTGGATGTCAGGAATTGGCAATTAGGGCCTATCTGGGTATTTGAGCCTATGGTGATGATTCCTCCGTCGAGCATAGTCCCATTGTAGTTTATGAAAACATTCTCTCCTAATTTTATTCCATGACCATGGTCGCAATAAAATGGTGGAGCGACCGTTGATGACTTCGGAATGCCAGGAATCAGGTCTTCTATTATTGTCCTGTAGTCTTCGTCTTCTGTCGTCATGGATTGTAGTCTTGCACAGATACGCTTGGCTCTATTGTAGCTCGCCAAACCTTCTTCGTTTGTAAAGTCATAGAACTCTTCATGACGCATCTTTTCAAATTCTGTCATAGTTGTATAATGTTGTAGGTAATTGTTTAGGTTTTTCTTGTTTTGTTTATGTAAAAAAAACTCCCCAATGGGGAGCTTTTTTTATCTTATTCTATCCGCAGCCCTTACGAGACGTTCATCATCCATAATGCCTTTGTGGGCAAGGAGAAGGAAAATCATAGCGATGATAGGCGTACAGAGAGCGAAGCCTGGGCGGAATGAGAGTTCTTTGGCATCTATGCTTGTGTAATAGACCAAAGCACAGCAAACAATTACTTCTACGAGAATCGCTGCAAGTTGTATGTAGCAGTTCAATGCCTGTGTCTTGCGGTTCTTGTACATGAAGATGATAGCAAGACTCCAGAACACATTGAGGGCGAGAAAGAACACCGGGAGGGCGAAGTAAGGGTAGGAGAGTGCTCCTGAATCCCCGTCAACCACGCCGATACTGTTAACTACCGATGCAACGCCCATACCTTCGGGAATGAGACTTCCGAGTGGCGCTACGGCACAAATTATGAAGCAGATGATGCAGAAGAAAAGGTATATTGTCTGTTTTCTCTGAATCATGCTTTAATCCTCATCCTCGAACTGACGCTCCTTGGCAGGATCACGCCAATAGATATTCTTTTCAATAAACTCCTGAGTAGCGAGAAGTGTTGGCTTTGGCAACTTCTCGTAGTAACGGCTGATTTCAATCTGCTCACGGTTCTCGAATACTTCCTCGAGACTGTCGTTGTAGCTTGCGAACTCAGCGAGCTTCTTGCTGAGATCCTGCTTGATTTCAGCAGCTATCTGGTTAGCGCGCTTGCCGATGATAGCAACGCTCTCGTAAATGTTGTCTGTGTCTTCACAGAGGTCCATGATGTTGCGTGTTACGGTATTAACCGGAGCTTTTGATTTCTTGTAATCCATTTTGTTATGATATTGTTAATAATTAAAATCCTTGGTTAAATGAAAAATGAACAATGAAAAATTATAAAATACAAGACCCTCTAAATCTCCCTTAAAGGGAGACTTCCTACCGCGAACAGGCTCTCACCCTTTAAGGGAAAGCGGGGAGAGGGCAGTATTTTTCATTTTTCATTTTTTTATTTATCAGTTTTCTACCTTTGCCTCCTTAGTCACTTTCTTACACTTCTCTATGAACTTCTCAGCTACTGAGCGTTCCTTAGAGTCGGGATATTCGTTGATGAAGCCATAGCATTCATCCTCTGCATCCTGAAAGCGGTCGAGTTTCTTTGCCTCAACACTCTGCTGTGCAAGCTCAAACTTGCTCTTCATAATGAGTGATGCGAAACTCTCGCGATATGAGGTGTAAGGATAGTCCTTGAGTGCATTCTGAGCAGTAATGATACAAGCCTCGTAGTTGTTTCCACCGCTGGTGCAGTTGCCGAAATATGTGCCGAGGTTGTAGTAGAGCTTTGCGTTGAGAAGTTCTTTCTCCACCAGTTTGTCCTGAAGCTCATACATCCTGTTCTGTGCTTTCTCCTTCATGCTTGAGAAAGGATAGAGATCCATGAAGTCCTGGAATGACTTGATGGCATTGTAGGTGTCCGACTGGTCAAGACGAACCTCTGGTGAGCCTTTGTATAGACTTTCGCCTATGAAATAGCTGGCAGTCTCTGCGTATATGCCCTTTGGATATGTCGAAGTATATTTCTTGAATATCTCAGCGGCAGATTCGTAGTCGCCTGTGTTGAAGGTTGACATACCGTAGAGGTAGAGACATTCCTCTGCGTTGCTTGTACCCTTCGTGGCGTTTATCATATCACCGAACAGAAGAGATGCGCGCTGGAATTTCTGCAAGGCATAGCTTTCCTTGGCGTATTCATATCGGTAGGATATGTCGTTTGTCTTATATACTGCGTTAAGTTCTGATTTGCAACTGCAGAGAAGCAACGCTGCCGATGCTACAGAAAAAAGAAGAATCTTGTTCATTAAATGACAATAATTATATTTCGGACTGCAAAATTACACATAATTCTCGTAATATCAAAGTGGTGGGTATTATTTTTCACAAAAAAAATGGTATTTATAACATTTATTTCGAAGAAATGCGTAATTTTGCATTAAATTAGCGAATTACTTGATTCTTTTTTGTTGGGTGATTCAAGAAAGATAACACCTTGCGGTGTTTTGGCTTGGAACAAAAATTACCGACGATGACCAGAAAATTTGATTCAGAAAATTATTTTTTAGAACGCTAAGCCGCAAAGTCGCAAAGTTTTTTTTCTTTGTGTCTTCGCGTCTTTGCGTTTGAATATTTTTTGAAATTTCGATTGTAAGAAATGAACGAATTTAAATTAACATCAAGATACTCTCCTACGGGAGATCAGCCAGAGGCAATAAGACTGCTGACCGAAGGACTTCAGCAAGGAGAGCGGTCGCAGGTTTTGCTCGGCGTTACTGGTTCGGGAAAGACTTTCACTATGGCTAATGTCATTGCCAACGTGAACCGTCCGACTCTTATCCTGAGCCATAACAAGACACTCGCAGCACAGCTTTACGAGGAAATGAAAGGTTTCTTTCCTGATAATGCCGTAGAATATTATGTGTCTTACTACGACTACTATCAGCCAGAGGCGTATCTCCCTCATACTGATACGTATATCGAGAAAGACCTTGCCATAAACGAGGAGATTGACCGTCTGCGTCTTTCGGCTGTGTCTTCTCTTCTGAGTGGCAGAAGGGATGTGGTAGTGGTTTCTTCCGTATCGTGTATCTATGGTATGGGCGGGCCGTCTTCCATGCAGGGAAGCATCATTAGTGTGAAGCGAGGTGAGAAAATTGACCGTAACGCATTTTTGAGAAAACTCGTGGATGCTCTCTATGTCAGAAATGATATTGCCTTAGAACGTGGAAACTTCCGTGTTAAGGGCGATACCGTTGATGTCTCTATGGCGTATAGTGAGAATATTGTTCGCATCACGTTCTGGGATGATGAAATAGATTCAATAGAAGAGCTTGACGGACTGACATTCAAGCGATTGGAATCTTTTGATGATTATCAGATCTATCCTGCGAATCTCTTCGTTACTTCCAAGGAACAGGCTGATCGTGCTATTTATGACATACAGGATGATCTCGTCAAGCAGATAGAGTATTTCAAGGAACTTGGCGATGGCATCAAGGCACAGAGAATCAAGGAGCGTGTGGAATATGATATGGAGATGATCAAGGAACTTGGGCATTGTTCTGGCATAGAGAACTATTCGCGTTATTTCGATGGTCGTGCTCCTGGCGAGCGTCCTTACTGTCTCTTTGATTTCTTCCCAAAGGACTATCTCCTAATGGTGGATGAGAGTCACGTTTCAGTACCTCAGATAAGGGCTATGTACGGAGGTGACAGGGCGAGAAAGCAGAACCTTGTGGAGTTCGGTTTCCGCTTGCCAGCCGCCTTTGATAACCGTCCGTTGAGATTCGAGGAATTTGAGGAACTAATTAATCAGGTTATCTATGTTTCTGCCACCCCAGCCGACTTTGAACTTGAAGAATCGGAAGGTGTTGTGGTAGAACAGGTTATCCGTCCAACAGGACTTCTTGACCCAGAGATTGTAGTCCGTCCAAGTGAAAATCAGATGGATGATCTCTTGGAGGAGATTCTTGTCAGAATTGAAAGGAAGGAACGTGTACTTGTAACCACCCTCACCAAGCGAATGGCAGAAGAGCTTACCGAGTATCTTCTCAATAATAACATTCACGCTAATTATATCCATTCTGATGTCTCTACGCTTGATCGTGTGAAGATTCTGAGCGATTTAAGAGCTGGTGTGTATGACGTCCTCGTAGGTGTGAACCTTCTGCGTGAGGGACTTGACCTTCCAGAGGTTTCGCTTGTTGCTATACTCGATGCTGACAAGGAGGGATTCCTTCGCTCTCATAGGAGTCTGACGCAGACGGCAGGTCGTGCGGCTCGTAATGTCAACGGACTTGTGATAATGTATGCCGATACTATCACGGAGAGTATGCAGCAAACCATTGATGAGACTATGCGTCGCCGTAAGAAGCAGATGCAGTATAATGAGGAGCACGGCATAACACCTCAGCAGATTGTCAAGAACATCAGCGGCTCGTCTCTTGCAAAGGCTAATGCCGAACAGGCAGAGGCTAAGAGCTTTGATATTAAGAAGGGCAAGGCATATCAGCCATACGTTGAGAAAGAGCCAGCTATGGTTGCTGATCCTATCGTCGGTAAGATGTCGCGCAAGCAACTCGAGGATTCTATCAAATACACCACGGAGAAGATGAAGGAGTCAGCCCGTAATATGGACTTCCTTCAGGCTGCCCAGTACAGGGACGAGATAATCAGGCTTCAGGATCTGCTTGCCTTAAGTAAATAAAGACCCTCTCCCCGCTCCCCCTTAAAGGGGGAGAGCCGGTTTGCGGTAGGAAGTCTCCCTTTAAGGGAGATTTAGAGGGTCTTCATTTACCTTATGGAAGTTCGTCAAGTATCTTCTTGAACTTTGGCAGGTCTTCGTCATCTGTCAACTTGAGATGATGCAGCCCTCCTTTCCTGTCAATAAGACGATATGTAGGATAGCCGGTAATCTTCACATATTGCTCTATGGCGCGCTGTTGCTTTGGAGGGAGATTGTAATGTACGCAATTAGGCTCTGTGAGGTTATACTCACCTATTACGTTCTTCCATGAATCCTCTGGAGAATTGTTTGCTAGGTACAGATATACTATGTCATAGTTTTTCAGTTCTGCCTTTAGCTTGTGTGATTCCTTGAGCTTATTCTTGCAAGGACCGCACCAAGTCCCCCAGATGTCAAGATACACAATCTTACCCTTGTAAGGCGCAACGAGTTTGTCAAGAATAGCCTTGCCGTCTGTCAATCCTTCTACATCAGTCGATGGATGAATAACGGCATTTACCGCCTCTTCCTTACCTTTGAGCACATCTTTGTAGTATTCGTGTCGCTTGAGGAGTCTTTCTCTTACCGAATTTAGTTTAATCTTATTGGCCATACTCAAGGAATACTCATCAAGTGGTTGATGGCTTCCTTCTAACTGCATGGAAACTTGGTTTGAAAGATGAAGGTCAAGGAGATTGTCAGTTGTGCATATTGACTCATAGAAAGGTTCGTCGTATATGTGGTATAAACGACATTCTGTCTCTATACCCATCATCCCATAGTCTTCAAATATCCTTCCTATTTCAGACTTGTTGACAGATTTTGGCTCGTTGATAAACTGCACAATCTTTGTGCTGTCCTCAACCGATAGCTTCGCAATTCCAGAGATTAGCAGGTCGTGAAGAGCAGAGGGAGTGTTTAGAAAGTATTCCTTCATCGGTCCTTGAAACACTTTGTTTCGATTAATGCATTCAATCGTTGATCTTATTTCCGTAATAAGATTCAAGGGAAGTGAAGCGTTAATGTCAATGAGTTTCATCACACTTTCCGTGCATTCTGCCGGTACTGCCTTGGTCGGGGTCTCATATATCATAGATATGATGTGTTCTGCGGTACGGAAAACGCTTGTTATAGAATCATAGTCGCGAAACTGCTGACTGAATGTTGGATGCTGTTCAAGAAATGCCCTTCTTTTGTCAAGATGTTTGTTGTATTTATCAATACATTCGTTCTTATAGCTGATGGCCTCTTCCCTGCTTGGCTCCATTTTCCTCATTGTTCCTGTTTCTGGTATTGTATTTCTGTCAAAACTATTGATCTCGTTTTGCAATCTTGCACTTTTACCCATAGCCATTGGTATATAGAACTTTTCTTTAAGCATGAAAATACTATCACCAGGTTGCAGAATGCAATAGTTGTACATATATCTTCTTTCGCCAGCCATTGGACTTATCAGGAGTTCTTGTGTACCAAGAAGGGGAACATCCAAACTGAAATAACCTAATGAATCTACTTTGCCATAGTAATTTAAGTATTCACGTCCGAAGTTGTTGTTTACGCTTACCATAATAGAGATGGTGTCCCCCTTCAGTTCTTTAGAGGAAAAACCTTTCAAAATACCAGAAATATGGGCTGTGCCAGATTTCAGCTCTGCGCTCAATGGGGTAGAGTCAAATGTCGGGTAATCTGGGTAGGCTTGAGTTGTAATCAAGGCAAGATGTTGTTTCTTGCCGTTGATAGTAAATTCTCGTTCTCCGTTCTTATCTTTGCCGATAGCTATGGTTATGTTATCTTTTCCGTCAGTTAAAACGGCTTTCTTGTCTGTCTTTTGGGCATATTGCCATACCTTATTGTCATAGACAGCAACGTCCTTATAGAGACCGAGCACCCAGTCGCCTGTGGTGGTGCTTCGCCAGTTTGATGAGCTGGGGATAATGGCAGGGTCGGTGATGTCAGACAATCCAAAGGCACCTTGCTCGTAGCCCTCAATAAAGTCAAAGGTCTTGGTCTTTGCTGGTAATGGCTCAAAGTGGAGGGCAATGTTCCCCTCGTCTGTTATGGCAGAGGTATAATACAGAGAATCAGGCGTATAGTCATCCTCTCCCTCGCGTGTAGCCTTACCGCCTGTTATGGCGTAAGTCTTGCCGTCGGGAGTCTTTAGGATAGATGCCGATACGAATTTCATCCAAAAAATGTGATTGTATTTGAAATTTAAGTGAAGGATAGTTTCCTTAGGTTTGAACTCAACATCTGTGATGTTGATGTGCGAACTGTACTGGTTTGGTTCGAATGAAGGCTTGTTCCATACCTTTTGTGCCCAACTGCCAACGGCAGTCAGCAATAGTAATAGCGATAAAATAGTTTTTTTCATTGTTTATGGTTTTTGTTTTTAATTATGGTTTTCGTTACCGTCTTAAAGATCAGTTTTTCTGATGCAAAGATAATAATAAATTGTTAAATTCGCAAGAAAATAGATAAAAACTTTTCATTTTATAATTTAATTCCCTACAATGATCCTCCGTACTAAACTCGATGATCCTTCGCTCTAAAATATGCCCTTCACCGACTTTGCACCGACTTTGCACCGACTTTGGTACGGAGGAAAAGCGGACTTACATTGGAGTCATAGCGAACTCATTTATGGCAATTCGTCAAGCATTTTCTTGAACTTAGGGATGTCTTCGTCATCTGTCCATTTGAGATTATGCAGTCCTCCTTGTTTGTCAATGATACGGTAGGTTGGGTAGCCGTTAACCTTTACGTATTGCTCTAAGGCATGCTGCTGTTCTTTGGGGAGATTATAGTGCACGCAATTAGGCTCAGTGAGGTCGTACTCACCGATTATGTTCTTCCATGAATCCTCTGCAGAACGGTTGGCAAGGTAGAGATATACTATGTCATAGTCCTTCAGTTCTGCCTTTAACTTGTGTGATTCCTTGAGCTTATCCTTGCAAGGACCGCACCAAGTTCCCCAGATGTCAATATACACAATCTTACCCTTGTATGGCTCTACGAGTTTGTCGAGGATAGCCTTTCCGTCTGTGAGTCCTTCAACATCCGACGATGGATGAATAACGGCATTTACCGCTTCTTCCTTGCCTTTTAGTATGTTTTTGTAATGGTCGTTCTGACGCATTACGATTTCCTTGAATAGCGGAATCTTGATGTCGTCAAGTATTGGTATGAGATTGTCGGTAAGAGGCATACGCTCATGATCCATAAATTCAGAAAGGATTTGAGAGCAATGAATGCTGTGGAGAGGTTCGTCTGGGAACTCTGAGTTTACAACTTGATGTTGAACATAGAAATAGCCATTTTTAACCTTATCGTGATAGGCATTCATGAAATCCTGCCTTCTGGTTATGCTATCAATAACCTCATTGCAAGCTGCATATTTCTCGTTTATTTTATTTCCTACCTCATTGAGTTCTTTGCGGTCTTTTTTGGAGAGAAGCAAATTGTTAATTTCTTTTTGGGCTTCCTTTGCTTGATCAATGGCTGCGTGTTCCTTGTCTGTAAGCTTGAGTAACCCTTTGGATTCAAGCCAAAGGAAACCATCTGGTTGGCGACGTGATAATTTCATCAGCGGACTCTTCTCTGTCGCATTTTCGCGGGTGTATCTCAAGAATGAGCAAATATAATTGCATAATACCAATGGCATATTAGGATTTATGGCAGAGTTCTTTTCTATCCATCCTGACAACTCTTCAGGTAAGGTTCTATCAACGCTGCTGTATTTCAGCATCATGATATTGCTTAATGCCACGAATCTGCGATTTTCGTAGTGGAAATCAAGAAAACGCTTGCTGACATTAGGATGCTTCGCTGCATATTCATTTAATTGTTTGACGTTTATATCATAGTTTGATATCCACATGTTAGCAATCTTCAAAATAGAATCGTTACAGGCATATCCGTGAATCCATCCTCCATATGGAACTCCGAGGGTTTCTCTCGTCAGGAGTTCGTTTTGCAGACGCGCATCATCACCCATGAACATCATTCTTTTGGTGTTCATGTCTGCAAGTATGAAGTATTTCCCGTTTGGTGTAAGTATTGTGTTGGCTGACGCGGCATATGAACTTTGATCGTATTTGCAAAATACATATACTAATTGTGTGCCGAGTAGTGGAATCTTAATTTCGAATTTCCCAAGAGAATCAATCGTTGTCGTAAATTCTTCCGCCATGTCTCCTTTTACTACGTTGGGGGTTCTAATCTCTATGCGTAGGTTTCTATTGATATGTTGTGGAGTGATGTTTCTGACATAGCCGGTCAATATGGCCTCACCCTCCTTTATCTCTGTGCTGAAGGATGTGGTATCTGGTGTTGGATAGTATGGTAATGTTTGGGATCTAAACATGGCAAGAGATTGCTTCTTACCGTTGATAGTGAAGGGGCGTTCGCCATTCTTTTCCTTGCCGATGGCTATGGTGATATTCTTCTTGCCGTCAGTTAAAACCACCTTCTTGTCAGTCTTTTGGGCATACTTCCATACCTTGCTGTCATATACGGCAACATCGTTGTAGAGGCCGAGTATCCAGTCGCCCGTGGCTGTATTTCGCCAGTTGGATGAAGGCGGGATAATGGCAGGATCTGTGATGTCTAAGAGTCCAAAAGCACGTTCTTCGTAACCCTCTATAAAGTCAAATGTCTTTGTCTTTGCTGATAATGGCTCAAAGTGAAGTGCTATGTTTCCTTCATCGTTAGTGGCAGAGGTGTAGTACAGGGAGTCTGGCGTATAGTCATCCTCACCCTCGCGTGTTGCCTTGCCTCCTGTTATGGCGTAGGTCTTGCCGTCGGGAGTCTTGAGGAAAGACGCTGATGCGAATCTCTGCCAATTCTTATGGTATGCTTTGATGTTCAGATGAAGGATTGTTTCATTAGGCTTGAACTCCACATCTGTGATGTTGAGATTCGAACTGTACAGGTTTTGTTCAAATGAAGGGTTGTTCCAAACCTTCTGTGCCCAACATCCAATTGCAGTCAGCAATAGTAATAGCGATAAAATAGTTTTTTTCATTGTTTATGGTTTTTATTCTTAATTTTGGTTTTCGTTACCGTCTAATAGATCAGTTTTTCTGTTGCAAAGGTAATCAAAATATGTTGCATTTGCAAGAAAAAGTGTAAAAATAAATGAGAATTTAGAAAAGTAAGGAGGCAAATTCGTGTGTGATTGAATTATGAGAGTTAGACGAAAATGATAAATGAGCACACGTTTAGCGCTTGAACTGACAATAGTTACCAAGTTCATCTAACTCGGTTATTCGTACTTACTCATCAATTTCGCAATTTTTTGGTAAAATAATTTGGCAGGATAAAATAAAATTCTTATCTTTGCAAACGTTATCCTAAGTTTTCAAACTGTAAACCATAAACAAATTACAAAACTTTAAGAAGAAATTAATCATGAGACGAATTATTTCAACCTTGATGCTATGCCTATGTGCCGTAGTATGTTTGTATGCCCAGGAAAAGTTCATTTTTGAGGGTAGTGTGGATTCTGACATTGCGGATTCCTGTTTCAATGTCTATATTGGTGATGAGTATTTCCATATTGACGAGCGAAAAGCAGATATGTGTGTGCCTGTTGTGGATAAGAAATTCCGTTTTGAGATTGCTTGCGACAAGGTGAAGGCTGGTGCTATTCGTGGCATATTGCCTGGTGGTAAAGAGAGGTCAGCAAATGTAAGTTTCTTTATTGTTCCAGGCGAGACACTCTCTATGAGTGTAGATAATGATTACTTTGAGGCTAGACCTACAAGGACGTATTATCAGAAGACTGAAAGGGCGGTGGTGGCTGCAAGAAATGCCAATCCATCACTTGTTACTCCTTACACTCCGAAACTCAAGGGTAAGAAGTGGACGGCTGTTACTCAGGATGTTGAAAGTCCGGTACTATATGTAAAGGATATCGTTTTCGGCAAGGATGAGACAGTACTGCATATAATGAGCGATCTTTATGTTGGAGGTATGGGCGTTATTAAGGATTCGCGTATTGAGGATGAGAATGGCAATAAATATGAATTGATACGTGCAGATGTAGCCAAGATCAACGAAAGTCTTAACCCAGAGTCGCGAGTGTATGGCGGATATTATGCGTTCAAGCCTGTTGGCAAAGATGTGAAGAGTATCAATTTGTTCAGACCTAACGTAAAGGAACCGTCTATTGCAAATATCAGGGAAAATACTCAGAGTCAGAAGCCTAACTTCAATCTTCATGTCACGGTATCGCCTGATATTACAGATTGCAGTTATCTTATTTATATGTACGACAAAAAAGAGCGTACTAATCCGCTGATAGCAGAGATACCTGTTGATAACAAACAGGCTTCGTATAGTATGCATCTTGACGAGACACGTCTTGTAAGTGTTTGTGCCACATTCCCTGACGGTTCTGTATGTCGGTATTCTATGCGTTTCCCTTTTGTTCCGGGTGAGAGTGCCGAGCTCACGGTTAAGAATGGTTGCTTCTATCTCAATGGTAGTGACTTCTACAAGCAATGGGGAGCGGCTGACGTGTATATCGAAAGTCTTAATGGAGGTAACAAGCAAGAACTTATAATGAACTATCTCAAGGAGCATAGCACAGAGAAAGGTTGTATTAGTTTTTATACTACATGTCAGATACTTCCTCTTGAAACCATTGTTCAGATGCTTCCAGAATCCATTCTCAGTAGTGAGTTTGGCATAGAACTGTTGGAAAAAGCCTCTCGTGAAGAAGCCAGTCGTCGTTATTATGCAGAGATTGAAAGAAAGGCAAAGGAAAGGCAGAAGAACACGCAGGAGGGAATGAAGTTTGTTGATTTCTCTGCTGACTACGATGGAAAGACACAACGACTTTCCGACTATGTAGGTAAGGGAAAATACGTGCTTGTTGATTTCTGGGCAAGCTGGTGTGCTCCATGTCGTGAAGAGATTCCTAATATCAAGAAGGTATGGGAAAAGTATAAGGGAGAGAAGTTTGAGGTTATTGGTGTAGCCTCAATGGATAAGCCTGCTGATACATTCAAGGCACTAAAGGAATTGGGTATTGAATATCCGCAGATTATCAATGCTCGTGAAGAGGCGCTTGATTCCTACGGAATAATGGGAATTCCTACTATTATCCTCTTCGGTCCTGACGGCACGATTATTAAGCGTGATATTAGAGGCGCTGCAATCATGGAGGCTGTTAAGGAGTGTATGGAGAAGTAAATACAGATTACAATGTAATTACGAATTACAAAGTACGAAGTATTAATTTACTATTTACAGATTTACTATTTATGTACTATTTACTATCGCGGTGGGCATTTACTATTTGTGATTGGCGAAAATAGTAAATAAACCAAATAGTAAATAAATAGTACATAGTAAATAGCTAAATAGTAAAAAAAAGTAAACAGGTAATTCGTAATTTGTACCTATAATTGTTTTTCATTTTATAATTTAATCTGCTCCTAAGATTCTCCGAACCAAACTCGATGAACCTCCGCTATATGTCTGCTTCTGAAGCGGAGGTTCATCGAGTTTGGTACGGAAGAAGAGCGAACTTACATTGGAGGCAGAGCGAAGGTAATGCAAAGAAAGAACAAAGAAAACAGCCAAAATATTTGGCGATATCAGAAAAAACTCATATCTTTGCAAACAATTACAATAACTAAACCAGATATTAAATCTATGAGAAAAAGCGGTATTTCATTATTGCTCATGCTATTTGCTGTTGCAGGATGGGCACAGGAATCAAAAACTAAGCTAACCCAAGTCCGCTCTGAACGGAAATGGGTTCTGGAATCAAAGCCTGAGAAAAAGGAATCTCTGTCTCCAATTATTATTGAAGGCACCTTAGAGGGTGTGCCTGAAGGTACTGTTATTGCGATGACAGAACGGGTAGGTGGAACTATGATTTTTTTAGGAAAACAGACAGAATCCCAAGATACTGTAAAAAACGGTAAATTTAGGATTGCTTACAAACCACAAAGCAAAAGCGATGAATTTATGATTCGTGCATTGAATAGTCACAGTTCCTTGCGTTTTTATGCTTCTCCAGGCACTACGACCACTATAACAGGTAATGGAGCAGAAGAAGTTACATGGTATGTTAAGAACGATAACCCTAAACAAAAGGAGGAAAATGAATATCGTGCCTACATGGATGAGAAACTTCCAGACTATTACGATTTGCGAGATAGATATATGAAGATAAGTAAAGATGATAAAGACTATTATACAGTAAAAAAGAAAGCAAGAGAAAATGATTCTCTATATGTGGAGTATATGGTTGAATTCATGCAAAACAGAGAATACAGTTCTGTTTATGCAAATAAACTCTTCGCTATTTCACGTCTTCAATTATACTTAAAAAATAAGTCTCTAAGGGAAAAGGTTGCTAAATTGTTAGCGAAAGTTCCAAAGGATGAGGAAAAAAACAACCAATTCATTATAGACGCAAAAAAGGATTTATTGCCTAAGTACGAACCTATTAAGATAGGGGAGAAGTTGCATGATTTCGTGCTCTACGACCATCTGGACAAGGAGCATCACCTAACGGAATTTAATGGAAATGGCAAGTACCTTTTGTTGGAGTTTAATTCAAGAACTTGCGTTGGATGTATGGAACGTCGTCAATACGATGCCCTTAATACTCTCTACAAGAATCATTCCGACAAAGTGGATATGCTTATGGTGAATTGTGATGCTAAGTATTATTGGGATATAGAGTGTAAAGAGCCGAATAAGTATGGTAGAGACCCTTGGAATGAATGGAATGACAAGAAAGATGCAGAGGATATTATGCAAAGATACGGAGCAGAGTTAGGTCCTTGCTATTTCTTCGTTGATAAAGATGGCACTATCCTCGGAAGAATAAGCGATCAGGGGAATCTGCAAGAAGCGATAAATAGGTATTTTAAATTATAAAATGAAAAGTGAAAAATGAAAAATACAAGTTACTAATATTTGCGGAATACATACGCTCTAATAGTAACTTGTATTTTTCATTTTTCACTTTATAATTTTTCATTTAAAAGCTATCCGTTCATCGCCACAAGGAACTCCTCGTTAGAGTTCGTGCGCTTCATGAGGTCTCCGATCATGTTCATAGCCTCGATAGAGTTCATATCAGAGATATGCTTACGGAGAATCCACATGCGGTCGAGAGTTGTCTTGTCGTGGAGAAGGTCATCACGGCGGGTGCTACTCTGAATGAGGTTGACAGCAGGGAAAATACGCTTGTTGGCAAGTGAGCGGTCAAGCTGAAGCTCCATGTTACCTGTACCCTTGAACTCCTCGAAGATAACCTCATCCATCTTAGAGCCAGTATCAATAAGGGCAGTAGCGATGATGGTGAGAGATCCGCCACCCTCGATGTTACGAGCAGCACCGAAGAAACGCTTTGGCTTCTGAAGGGCATTAGCATCAACACCACCAGTAAGCACCTTACCAGAAGCAGGGGCAACGGTGTTGTAGGCACGAGCAAGACGAGTGATAGAGTCAAGGAAGATGACCACATCATGTCCGCATTCCACCATTCTCTTAGCCTTCTCAAGAACGATACCCGCAATCTTAACGTGACGCTCGGCTGGCTCATCGAATGTAGAGGCGATAACCTCGGCATTTACTGTACGAGCCATATCCGTAACCTCCTCTGGTCGCTCGTCGATGAGCAGCATCATGAGGTAAGCCTCTGGATGGTTAGCTGCAATGGCGTTGGCAATATCCTTCATGAGGATCGTCTTACCAGTCTTTGGCTGTGCCACGATAAGCGCACGCTGACCTTTACCGATAGGGGAGAAGAGGTCAACGATACGTGTAGAGAGGTTCGTTGTGCGACGGTCGCCTGTGAGGTTGAACTTCTCGTCAGGGAAGAGTGGTGTGAGGTGCTCGAATGAGAGACGGTCACGAATCTCGTTAGGCATACGACCGTTGATCAGCTCAATGCTGGTCATTGGGAAGTATTTCTCGCCCTCGCGTGGAGGACGTACACGGCACTGTACCACGTCACCCGTCTTGAGTGAGTATTTCTTTATCTGCTGAACGGTAAGGAAGATATCGTCAGGAGAAGACAGGTAGTTGAAGTCGCTTGAACGAAGGAATCCGTAGCCGTCAGGCATAACCTCGAGCACTCCGTTGGCAGAGATGATGTCTGTAAAGTCGTACTTCTCCTCCATTGGCGACATCGGGCGCATCATGGTAGGAGGTGCTACCTGTTCAACGATGGTAGTTGGGTTGTCGAGCATATCGTATGACACGCTTGCGTAGTGATCCTCAACAGGCAGGTCGAGAGTAACGATGAAGTCTGTGCCATCGCCTGGGTCACCCTCCCACACATCCTTTGATGCGTTGTGGGCATTAACCTTCTCCTGGAACTGTGCAAGCAGTCCGCCCTCGCCTTCAGGCATCTCACCTTCTGCGCCCTCGCCGTTATTGTTTATAAGGAAGTCAGGAATCTCCTCACCAGCAGGCTCTGCGCCTTCCTCTGCGAGGTTCTCAAACTCCTGATTCTTGGCTGCAAGGGCAGCTACCTTAGCCTGTGCAGCAGCCAGTATCTCCTCCTTGCTGCGACGACGCTTCTTCTTAGGAGCGGCATCATCAGCGGCAGGCTCAGCGTTAGCCTTGCTTGCTTCGTTGGCTGTCTGTTCTGGAACTGCGGCAACGACAGGCTCTTCCATTGAAGGGTGGGGGGCAGATTCCTCATTGAAGTTGATTGCGAGTTCTTCAGGTTTTTCTGCGTTATCCGTATCGTTTAGGTTCTTCAGAGCCTCCTCGGCAGCACGAGCCGCGAGGTCGGCCTTTGAAGGGCGTCCGCGTTTCTTCTTGACTACAGGCTCTTCGCCCTCAGTTGTCTCGGCTTTCTTTGATGCGCGCTTCTTCTTTGGTTTCTCCTCCTCTTCGGGGAAGTCGCCAACAATGAAGTTCACCAATGCTTCTGCGCCGTCGGCGGCAGTAAGCTCTGAGCCTAATGTTTTTGCGATTGTCTCAAGCTCTTCGATGGGCTTAGACATGAGTTCTTCTTTGCTATACATATTCAAATGTAATGTATTTAGTTCAAATAGGAATTTCTTACGAAAAAAATTCTGGGAGTTATGTTTCTAAAATAGCAAAACTGTGAATTTTGAAACATTATTGGATTAGAAATCGAGTGCAAAGATAATGCTTTTTTCTTTAAGAACAAAATTTTAAGCGAAAAAATTTTGATAATTCATTAAAAATTCGTACCTTTGCACCCGCAAAATCGAGGCATAGGCCGAAATTTATGCAAAAAGTATTTATACACATTATTTAATTAATAAATTCATTTCAACAAAATGATGAATCATTACGAGACAGTTTTCATCTTGACTCCCGTTTTGTCTGATGAGCAGACAAAGGAAACTGTTGCAAAGTTCACTAAGGTTCTCACCGACAATGGTGCTGAGATCCTGAATGAGGAGAACTGGGGTATGAAGAAGATGGCTTATGCCATCAACAAGAAATCTACCGGTTTCTACTTCCTCGTTGAGTTTAAGGCTGAGCCTACAATGGTAGCTAAGCTCGAGACTGCTTTCCGTCGTGAGGAGAAGGTAATCCGTTTCCTTACCGTTAAGCTTGACAAGTATGCATCTCTCTATGCTGAGAAGCGTCGTAACAAACTTTCTAAAAAAGAGGAGGCTTAAACCATGGCAGAAAATTCAGAAATCCGTTATTTGACTGCTCCTTCTATTGACACTAAGAAGAAGAAGTATTGCCGTTTCAAGAAGAGCGGTATTAAGTATATCGACTACAAGGATCCTGAGTTCCTCAAGAAGTTCTTGAACGAGCAGGGTAAG
>CACYXI010000080.1:0-591 GCA_902778265.1 uncultured Bacteroidales bacterium
GCTCATCGGTTCTGCTCAGCGCGTTCCAACTCCAACAGGTTCTACAACTATCCTCGTTGCTGTTGTTAAGGGTAAGGACGTAACTGTAGAGGGTATCAATGCTGCAATGAAGGCTGCTTCTACTGAGTCTTTCGGTTACACAGAGGATCAGATCGTTTCTTCTGATATCATCGGTATGAAGTTCGGTTCACTCTTCGACGCTACTCAGACAATGGTTAGCAAGATCGACGACGATACATACCAGGTTCAGGTTGTTTCTTGGTACGACAATGAGAACTCTTATACTTCTCAGATGGTTCGTACAATCAAGTTCTTCTCTGAGATTAAGTAAGACTTGATTGGAGAAATCCAACCAATATACGAGAGCATATCTTCGGATATGCTCTCTTTTTTGTGTTTTATTTTTCACGTTTCATTTATTTTTAGTATCTTTGCACCAACAAATAAATGATAAATGAAAAGTGAACAATGAAAAATCAATTACTAATTACTAATTAACGTGAGTTCGACGAATTTCATCAACCCGTATATTATTGAAAGCCATACGGTAGAAGAAGCTCTGAAAGAGCGACACCTAATAGCGAAGGGCGC
>CACYXI010000080.1:597-30122 GCA_902778265.1 uncultured Bacteroidales bacterium
ACCTACGGCGCTCACTAAAAAAATATCGCCATAGGTAGCACTTACGTACTACCCTTTTAGGTGACGCACCTTCGGCGCTTTTCGTCGAACTGGCGTTAATTACGAATTACAAAGTACCTAGATACTTTTATTAGCCAATAATTAAGCGATATAAACTAAATAGGTAATTTGTACCTTGTAATTCATACTTAGTAATCAGTATTTTTCATTTCATAATTTTTCATTTTCACTTAAACACATTGCGAATGGCAAAGATGATAACCATAATAGGCCCTACGGCATCGGGAAAGACAGCCCTCGCTGCTCACCTCGCGGCTTCCTTCATTGCAGAAGGACAGCCAGCCGAGATTATATCTGGCGATTCCCGTCAGGTGTATCGGGGCATGGATATAGGCACAGGCAAGGATTTGTGCGATTATACGGTGGAACTGCCAACACCCACCACCTATCACCCATCACCCACCATCCAAGTGCCCTACCACCTTATAGACATCTGCAATCCAGGCGAGAAATACAACATCTTTGAATTTCAGCAGGATTTCCTAAAGGCGTACGAGGACATTACCTCACGTGGTGCCTTGCCTATCCTATGTGGAGGTTCTGGATTGTATGTAGAATCTGTTATCCGAGAATATCACCTTTCGCCTGTTCCAAAGAACGAGAAACTGCGCGAAGAGCTAAGCCATAAGTCTATGGCAGAACTCACGGCTATTCTCATGGATTTGAAGGAGAAGAACAATTCTGATATGCACAACAAGACGGATGTTGATTCTCCACAACGTGCCATTCGTGCCATTGAGATTGAGGCTTATAACCTTAAGCACAAAACGGAAGACCGCTACTTCCCTCCTATCGAGACAACAATCTTTGGCGTTGACATCCCTCGTGATGAGCGCAGACGCAGAATCTCTACCCGACTGAAGAACCGTGTAGATGAGGGAATGGTTGACGAGATAAAGCGCATCCTTGACTCTGGTGTAAGCGCAGAAGATCTTATCTACTACGGACTTGAATACAAGTACGTTACGGAATATGTCATCGGCAAGCGTACCTACGAAGATATGCTCCGAGAACTGGAAATCGCCATTCATCAGTTTGCCAAGCGACAAATGACATGGTTCCGTGGTATGGAGCGGCGTGGATGCAAGATTAATTGGATTGACGCTATGCTGCCGATGGAGGAGAAGGTGAAAGCAATAAAAGATATAAATGAAAAAATGAACAATGAAAAATGAAAAATACAAATTACGTTTTTCATCGCCAAAAGTAAACTGTATTTTATAATTTTTCATTTTTCACTTTATAATTTAATTAATGAAAACAGGTCTTATATATTGTCCGAAACGTGAAGGATTCAAATCACCAGAGAAACGATGGCAGAAGATAGCCGCGTGCCTCGAAGAACACGGGATCAAATACGATCTCGTGCAGAGCGAGAATGCCCAGAGCGTTGAGCGACTCGTCTCTATGCTCATCCACAACGGATATGATAACATCATAATCTGCGGTGGTGATGCAGCATTGTGCGATGCCGCTAACTGCCTTATGAGAGAAGAGAAGGAAGTCCGTGACCGCGTAGTCCTATCGGTTATCCCTAATGGCGTAATGAACGATTTCGCCTCTTTCTGGGGACTAACAGAAAAGGACATCAGACTTGCTGTGGAATCGATTGCGACAAGACGCATCCGTAAAGTAGATGCAGGTTGCCTTATCTATACCGACAAGGAAGGAAACAAACAAAACCGATATTTCCTCAACTGCGTGAACATCGGACTTGTAGCCGGTATTCAGCGACTAAGAAAAGAGACTAGAAAGATTTTCTGGTCAAGAAAGGTGTCATACGTCATTTCTCTCATTCTTCTGCTCTTCCAGCGTATGTTCTGGAAGATGGAATATACCATCAATTACGAAACAGAGCAGCATAGGACAATGACGATGTGCATAGGTAGCGCCTTGGGTTTCGGACAAACACCTAATGCCGTACCATACAATGGTATGATAGACGTTACCGTAGTGCGCAACTCTGCCCTTACGCAGATATTCTCAGGCATAGCACTTTTCCTGCGCGGAAGGATTCTGAACCACAAGATGATTCTTCCATACCGTTGCCACGACATCACGATCAGAGTGCCGAAGAACACCCCGGTAAGCATCGACGGTCATGCGTTCTCCGACATTGACACATCCACCGACCCAATGAAGATAATCGTAGAACAAGAAACAATAAACTTCATCATTGAGAAGTAACATGGTTTTGGAATTTAAAGAAAACATCAAGGATGTATTATAAGTTATGGAAGTCTATAATGCCTGGAAGGCAATACTATGAGGACTCCGCGTAGCGCCTGACCATAGGGAAGAACCGAGGCGCATACTCGACGAAGGAGAGGATGCCCTCGGACAGGAAACAGCCTCTACCCTCTGCCAGCCTGGAAGGCTGTACACAATCAATCTTTTCGCGATGTACTGCCCTCCAGGCAGTAGAATGATTACGGGCTTTATCCCCCGCACATCCTCGTTTCACTCGTATGTACGGGGTTACTAATAGTATTGCCTTCCAGGCAAGTCTAAACACCAGAATCTTATATTATGTTTTTAAACATGAGTACATTCGAACAACTCACGTTTAAGCTGTGATTCCTATGTAATTCCCTTGCAAATCCCATGTAAGTCCCATTTTTCGCCTATTCTAAGGAACGGACTTGCATCGAGTTTGGAACGGATTAGAAGCGGATTAGAAGCGAATTAGAAGCGGAACTGAAGAAAAGCCAAAGAAGAGACCGAGAATAATGATTTTTGTAATGTGAAGATTACAAGTGCGATTTTTTTCAGAATTTTGCACAAACATGTACATGGTGGGGTAAAAGCAGGTATAACCATCTGTAAATCAACATTTTGAATCCATGTACATGTTTACTAAACATATACATAACATGTACATGACGGATTCACAATTCGAGCATGTCAACTCATGTACATGTCATGTACATGTTTGACCATCATGTACATGCTCTTAATCCGTTCATTATCAACACATTTAGCATCATTTTCCCCTACCATGTACATGTTTGTACAAAATTCTAAAAAAAAATACTCCAACCATACAGGTCAAATCATTTCGAAAAAAACTTATCAAATGTCTCATCAAAATCGAGCGAAGTACATTTAGCAAGGATTTTCTTGTCTGGGGATATGAAGATAAATGTAGGGAAAGCCTCAACACCATATTTAGCCCTGATATCAGCAGAACATTTATAGTCATTCCACTCACTCCATGAAACCTTGCCCAAAATCTGCTTTAGCCACATATTCTTTGGATCATACGAAATTGTTATCAATTCCATCTTATCCGAATATTTTTTGACAATTCCGTCCAGTTTTGGTATCATAGCATAACAAGCACCACACCCCAAACCGCTAAATTCAAGTATAGTATATCTATCCTTCACCTCATTAAGATGATGCTCGTTACCTTCAAGGTCATAAAGTGTGAAATCAACCATCGGATCACCAATCTTCACTACATTAGGAGGATATACAAGATTCTTTATGGTCGTAGCGACACCAGATTCTTTAATATCCGAAGGAATAGTCTCATATAGCTTGCGAACCTTCTCCTTATGAACCACATTACCAGTAGCAACAGCCTTGCGAGCAAGTTCCTGAAGCTTATCCAACCATATTTCATTTCGTTCTCTGCCTTTCATGAACTCAAGCAGATTTTCCATATACTCAGAATCAAATTCCTTCAATTTTACATCGATAGAATCTACTTTTTTCTTAGCCTGTTCCCTTTGCTCGTCAGACAAATCTTTATTCTGCCTAAAATCTCTAAATTCACATGACAGCTTAGTCAACCTATATCTTTCGGGCATAGAGTTCTTTATATGCTCACGATATTCATTCAATTCCTTTTGAAGATGATTATCATTTTCAGCTCTCCAAAAGTAGGCGAACATACCATCTCCCTTTATGGTTGACTTTGTACCAGGTTTAGCATATATGTCTATTCCATTACCATAATGCCCCTCTATTGCGATGCTATAATGCTGTGTTGCAGTTCTTGGAATACGTTCAAAATGGAAACACCCGTTTTTAAGGGTATCAACATAGTCACCGATACCGAATCCGCCTTCTTGATCATATACCATGATAACACTACCATCGGGAACACCTGTCAATGTTCCCTCAAAAATACAAGCCTCCAATTTGTTTGAGGATTCCTGTGCCTGACCTGCCATAGAGCATAGTACAAGCAAAAACATCAAAATGTTTCTTCTCATAGATTTTTAAACTATCAATTTTATAGGTTTCAATTTATTCAATTACAAAGATACAAAATTATTTTATGACAACCAAAATTTAACTGTCAAAAGCTTCTGTCAGGGAGGACGATTTAACAATCGTTATCATACAATTCCCGAGATAGCAAGCAATTATGTTTCATATCACTATAAATTTTGTTGTTTTTCTGAAAAAAAACCAATTTTATTTTGTAAAGCGGAAAGTTTTTGCTATTTTTGCAGATGAAAAGGTTAGACGGTTAGAAGGTTTGGGAGGTTATGAAGTCAGTAAGTGAAATGCCCAAAGACCTCAAAACCGAAAAACCAGACAACCCGATATTCCCTAAATCGCAACCTGAAGTTAAATACATTATATACCTTAATATAGCAACTATGAGTTATCTCAAATTTGAAAAAGCTCAGATGACTAACTTGCAAGAGTCTTTGCGTCGCGAACTGCTCTGTACGAACCGTTCAGGAGCTTACTCATGCAGCACAGTCGTTGACTGCAACACCCGCAAATATCACGGACTGCTCGTTGTGCCAGTACCAGAGATTGACGGGGAGAACCACGTTTTGCTCTCCTCTCTCGACTGCTCGGTGATTCAGCATGGCGCTCAGTTCAATCTCGGAGTGCATAAATACGAGAGCGGAGTGTTCAGCCCTAACGGCCACAAATACATCCGCGAGTTCTCTGTTGAAACCGTCCCAACAACAATCTATCGCGTGGGTGGAGTTATTCTCAAGAAGGAAGTTATCTTCCAAGTATATTCCATGCGCGTGCTTATCCGCTACACCCTACTCGACTGCCACAGCGCCACCACTCTGCGCCTGAAGCCATTCCTTGCCTTCCGCAGCGTGAAAAACTGTATGGTGGAGAACAACAACATCAAGAGGGAGTATGATGAGATTGACGGAGGTATCAAGACCAAGCTCTACGAGAACTACCCCGACCTCTATATCCAGATTTCAAAGAAGAACAAGTTTATATTTGATCCACACTGGAACAAGAGCCTCGTCTATGAGAAAGAACAGGAGCGTGGCTATCACGGAGTGGAAGACCTCTATGTTCCAGGATATTTCGAGATACAGGCAAAGAAAGGCGACGAAATCGTTATCTCTGCGGGTATCGAAGAGATAAAGTCATCAACTCTGAAGAAACTCTTCAACGAGGAGGTGGCACAGCGCACACCTACCGACAATTTCTATCACGCACTTGTAAATGCGGCACACCAGTTCCATGTTCGTGTAAGCGACACCGAGCGTTATCTGCTTGCCGGCTATCCTTGGTTCAAGGTTCGTGCTCGCGACACGTTCATCGCCCTCCCAGGTCTCACGCTTGCCATTCAGGAGAATGACTACTTCGAACTTGTGATGGATACAGCCGCTAAGAGCATAAGAGACTTCATGATAGGCAAGCCGCTGTCAAGCCTCATCCACGAGATAGAGCAGCCCGACGTGCTTCTCTGGGCAATATGGGCTATTCAGCAGTACGCACACGAGGTTGGCAATGCCCAGACCTACAAGAAATATGGCAAACTGCTTATCGACATACTGAAGTTCATTGAGAGCAACAAGCATCCTAACCTTGAACTGAGAGAGAACGGACTTCTCCACATCGAGGGACGCGAAGAGCCAATGACATGGATGAACAGCAAAGCCAACGGCCGTCCGGTAGTTCCGCGTACAGGCTACGTAGTAGAGATCAACGCTCTCTGGTACAATGCCCTCAAGTTCTGTGCAGAAATGGCAGAGGCTAACAAAGATAGCAATATAGCCGCAGAACTTGAATCACGTGCAGCTATTGCCAAGGAGGAGTTCCAAAAGATATTCATTACTGATAGTGGCTATCTCTACGACTATGTAGAAGAGGGTATCACCGACCTTAGCGTTCGCCCTAACATGATATTCCCTGTTGCCTTCGACTACTCACCACTTGAGCCAGAGCAGAAGAAATCGGTACTCGACTTCTGTACCCGTGAACTTCTCACGCCAAAGGGATTGCGCACGCTGTCACCAAAGTCAGGCGGATATAATCCGATGTACGTAGGTCCTCAGACAAAGCGCGATTACGCCTACCATTCAGGCACAGCATGGCCTTGGCTTGGAGGTTTCTATATGGAGGCATTCCTGAAGCTCTACAAGCATTCACGTCTCAGCTTCATCCAGCGACAGATGATAGGCTACGAGGACGAGATGCAGTACCACGTATTAGGTTCTATCTCAGAGCTGTTCGATGGCAACCCACCATTCAACGGACGTGGTGCATCAGCCTTTGCCATGAACGTGGCGGAGATCCTTCGCACTTGGAGATTGATAGACCAATATAATTAATTTACCATTTTACTATTTACTATGTACTATTTGTTTACACCCTACTCAAAAGCCGAAAATCAACGAACTTCGGAAATCTGTCTTCTGTAAGGATAAAAATAGTACATATTACTAAAAATAGTAAATAAATAGTAAATAGTACATAGTTAAATAGTAAATGACACAATGAACTTATGAAAGTATTAATGTTCGGATGGGAATTCCCTCCAAAAATATATGGTGGACTCGCCGTCGCCTCCTATGGTATCACCAAGGGGTTGAGTCTTCAGGGCGACATTGAGACTACCTTCTGTATGCCAAAGCCGACGGGCGAAGAGGAGAAATTCCTCAAGATCGTGAATATGAGCCAGGTGCCTATCGTCTGGCGCGATGTTCAGTACGATGATATCAAGGATCGCTTCGTAGGGCACACGGTAGATGACTACTATCGTTTCCGCAACAATATATACGCTGATTTCAGCTATATGCAGGGACTTGACGACCTCGGCTGTATGGGCTTCGCAGGCGGCTATCCTGGCAATCTGCACGACGAGATAAACAATTTCTCTATCATCGCCGGCGTTCTGGCACGCTCAGAGCAGTTTGACATAATCCACGCTCACGACTGGCTCACCTACCCTGCCGGCGTTCACGCTAAGATGGTAAGCGGGAAGCCACTCTGCATCCACGTACACGCCACGGATTTCGACCGTTCACGAGGTAATGTGAACCCAACCGTATATTCTATTGAGAAGAACGGAATGGATAATGCCGACTGTATCATGTGCGTATCAGAACTGACACGCCAGACCGTCATAAACCAGTATCATCAGGATCCACGCAAGTGTGTGGCTATGCACAATGCCGTTTATCCTCTCTCACAGGAGTATCTCGACATCGTGCCTCACAAGAATCCTAACGAGAAGATCGTTACGTATCTCGGTCGTATCACCATGCAGAAAGGTCCTGAATACTTCATCGAGGCAGCCAAGCTCGTGCTCCAGCGTACCGACAAGATCCGCTTCTGCTTCGCAGGTTCAGGCGATATGATGAATGCGATGATAGAACTCGCTGCTGCCTACGGCATTGCCGACAAATGCCATTTCCCTGGATTCCAGAGAGGCAAGCAGGTATATGAGTGCTACAAGAATTCGGATGTCTTCGTTATGCCTTCGGTATCAGAACCGTTCGGTATCGCACCACTTGAGGCTATGCAATGCGGTTGCCCAAGCATCATCTCCAAACAGTCGGGCTGCGGTGAGATCCTTACCAACGTCATCAAGGTAGATTACTGGGATATCCACGCAATGGCCGACGCTATCTATTCTCTCTGTATGAACGAGAGCCTCCATGACTACATCGCCGAGGAAGGCATCAAGGAGGTAGCGGGCATCACCTGGGAGAAAGTGGGATGGCGCATCCGTCAGTGCTACGACCAGCTTCTCTACAAGGGTTGGTTCAATAACGAGGAATATCTCGAGAATTTCATAAAGTGAGCCGTCCAAAATTCAAGGAGTACAAGACGAATGTCTTTCTACTCCAAGAAAAAAGATAAAAAGCAATCGTCCTGTACTCAATCCCCAAAAATGATGATACTATCGTCTTGTACTCCTTGAACTCCTTGCACTCCTTTTACTCCTAAAATAATAAAAACATTCACCACAATGAAAACAATATGCCTTTACTTTGAGATACACCAGATAACACATCTCAAGCGTTACCGTTTCTTCGACATCGGTACAGATCACTATTACTATGACGACTATGCCAACGAGCGTAGTATCACCTATATTGCCGAAAACTCATACATGCCGGCTCTCAATGCCATGCATGAGATGATCATCAATAACCCAGGCTACTTCAAGGTTGCCTTCTCCCTCTCTGGCGTTGGTATGGAGCAGCTTGAATTGCATGCCCCACAGGTACTCACCAAGCTTCAGGAGCTCAACGAGACTGGTCAGGTAGAGTTCCTTACCGAGCCATACTCTCACGGTCTTGCCGGCCTCATCAACGAGGAGAGCTTCAAGCGCGATATTGAGAAGATGTCAAAGAAGATTGAGGAGTACTTCGGCAAGCGCCCAACCGTGATGCGTAACTCATCACTCATCTATACCGACGACATCGGTGCACAGGTAGCATCCCTCGGCTACAAGGGTATGCTAACCGAAGGTGCAAAGCATGTACTTGGTTGGAAATCACCACACTACATCTACAACTGTAGTCTGGCACCTGACCTCAAGCTCCTGCTTCGCGACGTTAATGCCTCTGATGACATCTCCCTCCGCTTCAACGACTCTTCATGGGAACGCTACCCTCTCTTCGCCGATTCTTACATCGCAGAGATAGCTAAGTGTCCTGAGTCTGAGCAGGTAGTAAACATCTTCATGGAGCTTACCGCCCTCGGCATCGCGCAGCCTCTTTCAAGCAATATCCTTGAGTTCCTCAAGGCACTCCCAACATGCGCAAGGCAGGCAGGACTCGAGTTTGCTACTCCAGGCGAGATATGCGACAGATTCGAGAGCGTTGGCGCACTCGATGTTCCAGATTCCCTCTCATGGGTTGACGAGGAGCGCGACACCTCTACATGGCTCGGCAACCAGATGCAGCGTGAGGCATTCAACAAACTCTATTCCGTTGCCGACCGTCTGCTTATCGCCAAGGATCCTGCCCTTCTTCAGGACTGGGATTATCTCCAGGCATCCAATAACTTCCGCTTCATGACCACGAAGCCAAGCAACTGGAATATTGATCGTGGCATCTACGACGGTCCATTCGATGCATTCACCAACTACATGAACATCCTCGGCGACTTCATCAGTCGTGTGCGTGCTCTCTATGGTGGTATCGAAAACGATCAGCTTGAGCAGATGCTTACCACCATCACCAACCTCGGCAAGGAGCTTGACGTTAAGGACAAGGAGATACAGCGTCTCCAAACCAAGCTATCAAAGCTCGATCCTGATAATGAAGCTCGTCAGCCGGAGAAGAAAGCCCCTGCCAAGAAGGCTACGGCAAAGAAGGCACCTGCAAAAAAGGCTTCTGCCAAGGCTAAAGAGGAGGCAAAGCCTGTTGAACAAGAAACTACACAGAAATCAGCAGACCCTAAAGCTGAATAATGCACTTACTATACTAACAACACTAAGAGGCGCTCCCGAGAGGGATACGCCTCTTTTTATTAATATCTTAACGTAAATCTCTGACTTTATTTTGGTAGAACACAGATTGCACAGATCTAAGAGATTGTCTCGCTTACGCTTGTGATTAACATCCCTAAAATCCCCAAAATCTGTAGTCAATTAACTTCAAAACTTTCGTTTATTCTGTGTATTCCGTGTTCAAAAATAAACATCCAGAAATCTGTGAATAAAAAATTAATGCGATATTAATGTGATATTCGTGATAATTATAGCTGAACACAGATTGCACATATCTAAGGGATTTTCTCGCTTACGTTCGTGATTAACATCCCTAAAATCCCAAATATCTGTGGTCATTAAATTCTTCGATCTTGTTTTGACTGAACACAGATTGCACAGATCTAAGAGATTGTCTCGCTTACGCTCGTGATTAACATCCCTAAAATCTCAAATATCTGTGGTCAATTAGCTTCATAACTTTCGTTCATTACTTCCCTGTGGTCAGTGGGTCTTCGACAAATCTCTGTGTTTTTCCGTGTTCAGAAAAGAAACTCTGCGTCTTTGTGTATCTGCGTTAAAAATATAATTTTTTGGAATAAATTTTCTGGTCATCGTCGCTAATTTTCTTGAAAGCCCCAGCACCGCAAGGTGCATTTCCGTGTTCAGAAGATTTTTTTTTAGAATTAAACGCTAAACACGTACACGCCCCATAAAAATGCTTGTAATTATACTGATGATTAAGAAGTTAAGAGCGTGTACGTGTTTGTAAAACATGTACACAACACGTACACGGGTCGTCACGCCTTATAAATTTACGACATGAGCATCATTACACTAATATCCAAGCGAAAGGGCAAAAAACGTGTACGTGTTGTGTACGACTTGTGTATGTGTTAGACAAACACGTACACGCCCCTAAACTATTTGACACACAATTTGTTATACCCTCAAAAACACCCCCGTGTACGTGTTTGGCGTTTAATTCTAAAAAAAACACACACTTGTAATCTCGACATTGCAATTTGGAAGTATAAATCTCGTGAATCTTTCATGCCACTTCTATGACTCTTTTGTGCCTTCGCTTTACTTCCGTTTCAGGTTCGCTTCTAATCCGCTTCTACTCCGCTCCTAAGAAAGGGCGCAAAATGGGACTTGCATGGGATTTGCAACGGAATTACAACAGTTAAGTCTGTGCAGAGGTCCCATCTTCCATGGGACTTGCATGGGATTTGCAACGGAATTACAACGGACTTACATGGAAGAGAGAAAGAAGGGCTTTATAGTGTCAATATCACACGCAATAAATTCATGAAATAATCGGGAGAAAATTTGGAGAAATGAGAAATTATGATTACTTTTGCAAAAACAACTAATTCCCACATATAAGATACAAGTCAATGATTATCCATGAAATGCAAGGGCATAAAAAAGCCCCACGAAACGCAGGGCAAAGATATCTTCGGCTTATAGCCTTATTGTGAAAAGTCTTTCACAAAATGTACCTTATGGGTGCAAAGTTAATATTTATTTCTGAAAAAACAAAGAAATATGACAAAAATTGTTGGAATAGACGTTGGTACTAACTCTTTGGGCATTACTGTCAGAGATACAGATAATCCTCAAGGAGAGCAGATTATATATAGCACAGTTCACCAGTTCAAGTCTGGAATAATCAAGGAGAATAATAAAGAATTCTCGCTTGCTACTCAGCGAACAAAAGCAAAAGGGCCTCGCCATCTTAACAAAGTGCATCGCTATCGCAAATGGGCAACCTTGAAAATGCTCATTGAGCACAACTGTTGCCCATTGACTAATGAAGAACTATCCCATTGGTCTCACTATGACAAGGCACAAGGTCGCAGAACATACCCAACGGATATTCAGCAGTTTAACAACTGGATAAAGCTTGATTTCAATTCTGATGGGAAGCCAGATTTCATTTCTCCGTATGAATTACGTGCGTGGCTTGCCACAACTCCAGACATTGATTTCTCTTTGCCACAGAATCGCTATAAACTGGGCAGAGCCATTTATCACATCGCCCAGCGTCGAGGATTCAAGAGCAGTAAAGGCGAAACCCTTGCAGAAAAAGCAGATCAGTCAGAAGCAAACATAGACTTAAAGGAATCTGAAAAAGCTCGTAGCGGTAAGTTGGACGAATTTATGAAGGACACCTACCCTACCGTTGGCTGTGCTCTTTTCGAATTGTCAAAGACTCAGCGAGTAAGGGCAAGCGAATATCAGGCAGTAAGGAGCCAATACAAGGATGAAATCAGATATATTTTTGATTACCAGAAAGCCCTTCACCAAGAAAAGGATTTTCTTGAAACCATATTGTCAGAAAAGAAAAGCGATGGCACGATTTTCTATAAATGCCCTCTGAAATCCCAGAAAGGCACGATAGGCAAATGTACCCTTGAACCAAACAAGCCACGTTGCCCTCAGAGCCGCCCAGAGTTTGAACTGTTCACGGCATGGAGTTTCATCAACACCATCAGGTTCGGCAATGAATGTGCTACGGAGCTAACACTTGAACAGAAGAACAGGCTGTATAACGAGAAGTTCATTCGTGCCTCTGATTTTGACTTCAAGACAATCAGAAAATGGATAGAAAAAGAGTATGACACAGAATTGCTATACTCAAAGAATCCATCAGAACGTACTGTGAACTATTCTGATGACACCAAAGTAGAGGCATGTCAAGTAACAAGTCGTTTGAAGGATTTATTGGGCAACGACTGGCAACAATGGCAATATCAGCCACAGAAACAGCATACTACAGGTAACTCAAAGGAAAACCGCCATCCTATAACATACACATGGGAAGATGTGTGGCACGTTTGTTTCAATGCAGATGATGAAGAGCCATTAAAACGATTTGCCAATGACGCACACCTTGACATTACTCTGTTAAAGCGACTTTTCAACACTATGTCAATAGGTTATGCAAGTCTGAGCCTAAAGGCTATCAGAAACATCAACCGTTTCCTGTTGAAAGGTATGCTCTATAATGATGCCTGTCTATTTGCGAAACTCCCTGACATATTAGGCGATAAATGGAACGAAAATTTGATTGACGATGTAAAAGCCGTACTCTCAAATACGAGAGACGAAAAGACAATAATACACATCGTCAATGCACTCATATCAAGCTATAAGGCTGAGGAAAAACCGTGGGCATTTCACGATCCCACATATAAACTGCAAGCATCTGATTTTGATGATGTGCAGTCGTTTAGTATTGCCGAGATAGGAGATTACACATGGAATGGCATGACCACAAAAGAACAGGAAGATGTCATTACTCGTGTGGCTAGTCTTTATCAGCAGTTCTTTGCCGACAAAGACCGCAAATATTTCAAGGTGACATCTATCGAAGACCGTCTGAAACATTATCTCGCAGAGCGTTATCCTGAAATACCAAGCAATAAGCTCAGCAAAATATACCATCATTCAAAGATTCAATTCTACAGACCTGCCCAGGAACATAGAATAATCAAAGGCGATGCCGTATTGTCATTGAAACTTTTGGGTTCACCAGTACTTTCCTCTTTGCGTAACCCAATGGCACTTCGTGTCTTGCATACACTACGCAATGATATTAATGATTTATTGTACAATGGTACTATTGAAGAAGAAGACACCCGAATAGTCGTTGAGGTAGCACGCGAACTTAATGATGCCAATATGCGATGGGCAATAAACGAATACGACAAGCGTAGGCGTGATGAGAATACTTTCTTTGCCAGTCTGTTAGAGGATTATGTGGTTACAGATGAAGCTATTGCCAAAGTACGAATGTTGGCAGAGCAATCACCAGATTTGCTTACTCATGCAGAGAAACAGCAAATACGCACATATAATGAGTACATGAGTAACCTCATGAAGCGATACAAACTATGGAATGAACAGAAAGGGTTCTGCATTTACACAGGAAAGCCAATAACACTTACGGAAGTGCTTAGTGGTAATGGTGTGGATATAGAACACACCTTGCCTGCAAGTCAGTCTTTTGATGATTCCTTAGCAAACAAGACTCTTTGCAAGTCGTTCTTTAACAGAAACATAAAGTGTAATCGCTTACCGTCACAACTTGATAATTACGATGAAATACTCCGTAATATCCAGCCTTGGATAGAAAAGGTTAATAGACTGAAAGATAATATCCGTTTCTGGCGTTATCGTTCAAAGAAAGCACTCGACAAGGATAGTAAGGACTATGCTATCCGTCAGCGACATTTATGGGAAATGGAATACGAGTATTGGAACAAGAAAGTAAACGCTTTCCGAATGAAGGAAATAAAGCAAGGTTTCCGTAACAATCAGTTGGCAGATACAAGTACCATTGCAAAATACGCTACCCTATTTCTAAAATCACTCTTTACGAGCGTTGATGTGGAGAAGGGAACTGTTACGGCTGCTTTCCGCAATATCATGCAAGTACCTCAAAAGAAGCGTGACAACAATTCACATCATGCGGTAGATGCACTTGTACTGACATATATTCCAAAGGCTGCACAAAGGGAAAAACTTCTCAAATTGTATTACGAGCGTCAGGAACTTGAAAACGTAGGTCACGACGCTTCACATATCATAAAGGAAATAGAACGCGAAAAACGCTTGTGTGGGCTTGATGTGAATATAAACCCAACGATTAGTTTCCTGCGCTCTACCGTTATTTCCCGCTATTCAAGCCATGAGCAGATAATTACTCCAGCCAAACGCCGTATGCGTTCGGCAGGTAAGATAGTGCCACGTCTTGACTCAAATGGCAATAAAATATATGAAACTGACAAGAACGGAGAGCTACGCCTTAACAAATACGGCAACAAGATACCACAAGCTCGTTTCATATCTGGTGGCGACAGCATTCGTGGCAAATTGTTTGAAGATAATTTCTACGGCAAGATAATAATTGACGGCGAGGAGAAAACCGTGATTCGTCGTGGTGGTGGAATTATCAAATTCGAAGAGAAGCATATCAAGGATATTATTGACAAGGATATCCGTGAGGCAATACAGAAACTCACAGACGAAAAGGGATTTGAACAAGCAAAGAAAGAAGGGTTCTATATCATATGGTCTACTGGCAAGCGAACCCCAATCCGTCATGTTCGTTGTCAAATAAAAACGGCTGTTGTGCCTGTCAAGCCTCATGCCTATGTTTCCGACAAGGAGTATAAACGCTATGCCTATGCAGAAAATGGCAAGGTGGTACTCTATGCCCTGTATAGTGACGGAAAGGCGAGAGCACATCGTTGCGTTACTTTACAAGAAGTAGCTATTGCCAACAGACAAAGTAAGCTAAATCGCATAGAAGAGTTGCTGCCAACCTCAGTCACCGAGAAGAAAAAGACTCTTCCATTGGCATTCGTACTTCATAGAGGTGATTTGGTTATACTCAAAGATGCAGACGAACCACTATCGTCTTTGTCTGAATCAGAAATATCAAAGCGTCTATATCGTTTTTGCGCTTTACATGATACAGATAGAGGTAGGTTAATAATACAACATCATCTATATTCACAATCTGGAGATGACAAGGCCAAGGCAAATTCAACATACAAAGTTGGTGATGCTCAACCTCTATTGCTTGTTTCAAAGGAAAAACAAAACTTTTGGATAGAGCATGTAGATTTCAAAATTGAAAAGGGCAAGATATTCCCTATAAAATAAACGATAAGCTGCATTCCCAAAATGGGAATGCAGCTCTTTTTATAGTCATCTTTCTCGTTTTTTGTAGTCACAAACAATTAGTTTACAGATCATTATACAGAGTCTGTTGTTAATGACTATATTTTGGTACATCTTTGAAAGCTATTCACAACAGCCAAGTGGCAGAGGTGAGCGCGCGCATCGTTGTTAATGACTATATTTTGGTACATCTTTGAAAGCTATTCACAACTGTTTAACTCTAACACTATTTCTATTATGGGTTGTTAATGACTATATTTTGGTACATCTTTGAAAGCTATTCACAACAGTGAAGGTCTGTGCCTTCCTTCTGTGGGGTTGTTAATGACTATATTTTGGTACATCTTTGAAAGCTATTCACAACAGAAGCCCCTTTGCGCCTATCAAGCAGCAGTTGTTAATGACTATATTTTGGTACATCTTTGAAAGCTATTCACAACATGTAATGATGTGAAGACTGAGTTATGTTGTTGTTAATGACTATATTTTGGTACATCTTTGAAAGCTATTCACAACAGACTCCCGACAGTCTTTTTGCCAACATAGTTGTTAATGACTATATTTTGGTACATCTTTGAAAGCTATTCACAACTACGCCTGAGTATTTTTTTTTTGAGCGATGTTGTTAATGACTATATTTTGGTACATCTTTGAAAGCTATTCACAACAGGATCTTGATTATCGTAATCGTATTGGCGTTGTTAATGACTATATTTTGGTACATCTTTGAAAGCTATTCACAACTTAGCAGCTGCCAGCTCGTCGATGATGAAGTTGTTAATGACTATATTTTGGTACATCTTTGAAAGCTATTCACAACTAGAACCGCCGTCGAATTTCCATTCAAGTCGCAAATACACATATTTCTGTACATTTATTTTCAAAGTTCATCAAGATTAACCTCTATTCCTTTGCCGTCCTTTATATCTTGTTCGGCTTTACGAATATCAGTCATTGTCTCTGGTGAGGACATAATATATAGTGTCTCTTCGAGAGATGATGATTTTCTCATACTTCTCATAATTCACAAAATTAATGACGTGGGCAAAGATACAAATAATCTCAGTAAACACCAAATTTTCCCATATGTTTTTGTGATTTTAGATTAATTCGATTGCTGAATCTCTGCTAATCCTCTGCTATGTCTCTGCTACACCTCTGCTTTTTCTCTGCTAAAGCTCTGCTTCCGTAGCAGAGGAATAGCTTTTTCAGAGCGATGGAATAGCGTTTTCACAATAGAATTTCAACGAGAAATAGTTAAATTTCATATAGATATTAGAAAAAGGCAAGTCAGAATTTTGTTAATCGCGAGAAAATTTGTAATTTTGCACCGTCACTTAGAGGAATTCGCAGAAAGGATGATAACCTTTATAATCCAATAGATGGATTGTTTCGAGCCTCAAAGCATAAGCCACTCCTTTGGGAGTGGCTTTTCTTTTTATTATTGTCGAGGAACTGTTATACAATACTGTACATAATCCTTATTTGTTCGTTGAAGCCCAACTGTTAATTTGATGTTCTTATACTTCATATAGAGTATCTTATCATATTGTTTCTGGTTTTTGTTGTTCTTTGGGATAACCTCGTCAACCAGTTCCGCATTTTCCAATATTTCTGTCAACTGAAATACTGCAAGTGTGGAATCGTATGTGCGTGAAGCTTTTGAATACGTTTCGTTTATTGACTGATACTTAACAAGAATATTGTTTTTCAGCCACTTGTTCATAATAGCTTTCTTAGGATGCTCGGCTATCCATTTTGCATAGAAATCTTTTATTATTTTCTCACGTATCTTTATCTCTTGCTTGGATCTGCCCATTGGAATCCCATCAGCATCATATTCTATTTCCTTGTGTTCATTATCATGCGATGGTATATCTTCGCTGACACGCCATACAACATCATCCTCTGGCAGTTCATAGCCTTGCTCAAAGGAAATGTCAATCAATTCATATTCGAATATGTATTCTTGCTCTGGCATGATTGTTTTGATTATTTCACTTTAGGCTTCAGCTCATCTGGTGAGTCTTTGGTAAACATATCCACCTTCTGCGCCTCCTTCTCATAGAGATTATGAATCACGCTCTCATCAAGAGTAATAGACGGCTTGAAATCCGCACTCTTCATATAGTTTATAATACTCTTGCGAAGCTGACGGGCAACGAGTCGGTTCCTGAGATTCGAGGTGATATCAATAGTAGTCATAAGGAGCTTGCCGCCAAGCACGTTTGCCTCAATAATCATACCGCACTTACGACTTACATGCCACGTATCTATCGGCTGCATAGGTGGCTGATAGTCAGCAGGAAACTCTGAGAGATTCATTACCTGAGCACGATTAACGAGTTCCCACCAAAGAAGGTTAGTCCAGTCGTCGGTAGGAAAATCGCAATATATCGGGTGAGTGCTGTCGATATATGCACCTGTGACATGAGGCGGACGCATCTTAAACCATGATGTATTCCAGAAAACAGGCAGATAGTTCTGCCTTATGTCATTGCCATAACGCACCTTTCCGGCAGCCGTGAGAAGCACCTTATGCCCTCTCTTCAATGTCTCTATAGCCAAAGCATCAAGGGTATCAGAAACATACACGCCATCAACAAATCCCTTCTTCAGTTCCACTTTTGCCTTCACGCTTTCCGCTTCCCTATCATGTGACGGTATCACCCAAAAATCCCAGTGATTCTTCCATTTCCTTTCACCAGAAGAGAGAGTGACGGTAAGCGTTATCTTACTTGGATCAACGACCGAGGTGAGAGGATATGTAAAAGTGCCTAAGTAATGGTTCTTGCCAAGTGGAATGGTTAATGGAGGTATGGTAAATGATGAGGAATACTCCAATTCTTCCTGTCCGCTTGCCATTCCGATTCTATCCTTCACGCTCTCTGTTACGCTGTACTCCACCTCTGCATCCTGAATATCACCAGCAGAGGCATTATATACCTCGATAGGAACTCTGAGGGTATCAGAAGAAGAATAGACGAACTTTGGGAATTTAGCCAACGGAACCACATCATTGCAGAACTCCGTCCACTCCGCTGCATTCACATAGCCTTTCTCTTTCCAATGCACGTTGAGAGGTCCGACAATGGCTGTTCCCTGACCGCTATAATCGTTCAAGCCAAGGAGCACGAAACCTGTATATCCGTTGGTGCGGAAATTACGCTCTATCTCATATTTATATGCTAGGGTCTGCAACCTACCGCTCGACATAAGGAACTTATCAGCCTGTGATGCCATTCCGTTATCACGCAGCAGGTCTTCGAAGATATCAAAATTCTTCGCCTTGTATGCCCCAGTATATTGTGAACGTTCCTTCAAATCAGGGAAGGCACACCATTGCCCTTGCTCATGCGAGATAATAGGCGAATTGTTTGGCACGCTATCCTTGTAATGGCGCGGAAAGAGCACATCCTTGCTGTAATCATCGTCAGAATGAGGTGCGCGACGGTTCCAGTCAAGGCCACGTCCCCCACCCTTCACATGATATTGCGAACCGCTATCCCAAGCCCATCCGCCTCCAACATTTGCACCGCAATAGATACGGCGTGAGTCTGTCTTTTTCCAATAATCCACCCAGTCGTTGCACCATTTCACCCAATCGCCAGCCGGCTCGTTTCCGGCACTCATCATAAGGAAAGAAGGGTGATTGCCGTAAGCCTCAACCATACGTTTCGTTTCATCCATGAGATACTGGTCGATAGCCATACCACGCCCAAGCTTCACACCATGATTAGGCCACGAAGGTCCTTCGGGCTGTAGATAGAAGCCGAGACGGTCAGCCACACGGAAAGCGGCATCTGGAGGACAATAGGAATGGAATCGCATAGTGTTCAAGCCATACTCCTTGCACTTGCGTATGATCTTTTCCCAAGAAGCATCATCGGTTGGAGGATAGCCTGTTTCAGGGAAACAGCAGTTGCCCACCGTTCCGCGAACGTATATAGGCTTTCCATTGAGAACGATATCCGTACCTTCTACCTTTATCTCTCTCATTCCGAAGGTGGTAGCGACGGAATAGCCATTGGCATCCTTGATCTCAAGAGTGTAGAGATTAGGGTGGAACTCATCCCATAGTTTGATGTTCTCGCCAAGAGAAATGACATACGAGCCGTCTTTCTGAGCCTCGGCATTATGCTCGATGCCATCTATTAAGAAATGTAGTCCTGAATTAGGGGCATTACCTCTGATAACAAGACGGATGCTATAGGTAGCAATATCGGGATATACGTCAAGATGCTCAATGGCATTCACAGGACGAGCAGAGAGCGAGATCTCACCTACGATACCGTTCCAGTTGCCTTGCGTCTGATCGGTAACGGAATGCGAATCCTGTCCTACACAAACGTTCTCTATTCCATTATACACCTTGATTGCAATCGTGTTCTCCTTACCTATATTGATGCAATCGGTAACATCATAGATATGGGGAGCAGACAGTCCCATCTGATGCCCTGCCTCCTTACCATTAACGTAAACGGTTGTCTCTATATGAGGGCGCTCAAGAGTAAGAATGATACGTTGTTTCTTCCATTGCTTCGGCACGAGCACGGTTCTGCGATACCACGCATTACCCACGTAGTGACGGTCGGGAGTAAGAAAGAACGGGAATTTCATCTGCCCCTCTATGCGATATTTCTCCATATAGGGATTAAAATAGAAAGAGGAGTCGTATAGCGAGCCAGTCCATTGCGTATCGACCGACGGCAGATCGCCCTTTCCTCGTGTAATCATGGAGCCAGGCAAGAGTATGCTATCGCCATAAACAGATATTGGCGTAACGACATTCTCGCTACGCTGAATCTGAAACTCCCAAATTCCCGAAAGATCTATCTTGTTTTGGGCAGAAGCAGAAAAGGCTGACGTTATAGCTATTAAGGCAAGGATTCTCTTCATGGTGCAAATATAGTGATTTTTTTAGAGAAAAAAGAATTAACTCCAATTTTTATTGAAATAAAATGCGATAAAAGCACGTTTAATAAAAAGCAAAGAGGAAAAAAAGCAAATTGTAAATTGTAAACGACGTGAATTCGGTGAATTCAAAATATCCTATAAAAGCAACTCCGTTGCCTAGTTTTGGAACAAAAATTACCGACGATGACCAGAAAATTTGACTCAGAAAATTATAAAAATATTTTTTGGGAATAAATTTTCTAGCAATTTTGGAGAACTTGCTTTAGCTTGTTGAGCTTTGCGAAAAATTTTTGTTCCGTAAACAGCAGCTTGCTGCTAAATCTGCATTTTTTTTCATCGAACTGGCGTTAAATTGTAAATAGTAAATTGTACATTATAAATTGCGATACCTTATTGATGATAATATGACTCCAATGACTGAGGGACAGTTTAACGACTGCCTCTCAAAGGTCAGTGAGCAACGCCGCCAAAAGGTGCTGAAATATAAGTTCCAAGCAGGAAGGGAACAGAGCCTCAGAGCCTATATGCTTCTCCAGAGATTAATAAAGGAGGAATACGGAATCACGGAGCCACCTGTTTTCCGCGAACTGGAGAATGGCAAGCCCGTCATCATCGGGCATGAGGACATCCATTTCAATATGTCGCATTGCAAATATGCCGTAGCATGTGCCGTAAGCAACGAGCCCGTGGGCATTGACGTGGAAAGAATTCAGGAGAAAGTGAACGATGATCTCGCAAAGTATGTTCTTAGCGATGATGAGCTAAAAGACATCACCCCACTAAAGTTCACTCGACTATGGACGATGAAGGAAGCCGTGGTGAAACTCACGGGCAGAGGTATCACGGGCAAGGAACAGCTCCGCCCCCTACTCTCCGATTTCCATAAAGGAAATAGCCCTTGGCAGATAATAACGAAGGAATTTCCAGAAAAGAAATATGTAGTAAGCATCTGCTCGAATGCGAAGTAACGTGAGTTCGACCAACTGTAATTGTCTGGCAGCAAGCTGCTTTTAACTGACAATAATTACCAATCTTACCAATCTTTACCCAATAAGAAATTATATTTTATGGAAAAAGATTGCGCAGATTGGTAATTATTGTCAGTTCAAGCACCAAAGGTGCGCATTCGTCGAGATTTGTCGCAGATACACTGACCGCAAGGAGGTAACTCACATTACATTACTCTTTACTCTCCCCTCCCCCCTATCTACATTACCCTTTTCCCTTTACACTTTACTCTTTTTATAGCTCCTTTTTGCAAACGTTTCCACAATAAAAAGCGCAATATTTTTGCTAAATTATTCTTTATTTTGAAAATTTTCTCGTAAATTTGCACTCGAAAGTAAACAAATATTAAATTTATTAATCAAAATTATTAATCATAAAAATCACTTATTAACCCTATATAACTATGCCACACGCCCAAATTACAATGAAGGATATTGCCAAGGCACTCGGAGTGTCAGTGGCAACAGTATCACGAGCTTTGGCTGATCACCCAGGCATCAGTGAGAAAAGGAGGAAATCAATACAGGAGTATGCAAAGGAGCATAATTTTGTATCCAACGTTCTTGCGGAATCATTACGTCATTCTAAGGCAAGGTCACAGAAGATCATAGGCGTCATCGTGCCTGAGATTGTGCATTACTTCTTCTCTACCGTCATTTCTGGCATTGAAGAGGAGGCATTCAGTCGCGGCTATTCCATCATCGTCGCACAGAGCAAGGAGCAGTTTGAGCGCGAAGTGAAGATCTGCGACAGCTTCATCAGGACGAGAGTATGCGGAATAATCGTTTCGCAGGCAAAGAACACGAAGACGTACGATCACTTCATCCGCATCATCGACAATGAGTTGCCTCTTGTCTTCTTCGACCGTATCTGCACCGGTGTGAATGCCTCCCGAGTGGTTATCGACGACTATCACGGTGCATTCACGGCAACCAACTATCTCATCGATTCCGGTTGCAAGCGCATTGCATTCTGCGGCAGTTCCATGCACCTTGAGATCGTGAAGAACCGTATGAATGGCTACAAGGATGCTCTTCGACTTCACGAAATGAGTATCAATAACGATTGCATCCTGGAATGCGACTCTCGCGAACTTGCAGAGCAGCAGATTCCGAAGATCCTGAAACGTGAAGACCGTCCTGATGCTTTCTTCTGCATAAACGATGATACCGCCATCGGTGTTATCCATGCCGTAAAGCGTCTCGGTCTCAAGATTCCTGATGATGTAAGCATCTGCGGTTTCACCAACGGAGAGCGTGCTTTGGCTTGCGATCCGATGCTCACCACCATGGATCAGCGAGGCAACGAAATCGGTCATCAGGCTGCCAACATCCTTATCAATAAGGTTGAGGGCATCACTCCGCTCAATCGCGTTGAGAAGCAGATAGTAAGAACCAATCTCGTAGTTCGCGGAACCACAAGGATTGCGATGCCGTAAGATTAATTACGAATTACCAGATATCAATTACTAATTACAAAGTACGAATTACCTGGTTTCAATTACGAATTAACGCGAATTCAACAAATGCGCACTTTTGGTGCTTGAACTGACAATAATTTTTCGCTAAAGCTCAACAAGCTAAAGCAAGTTCCCAATCTTACCAATCTTTAACCAATAAAAAATAAAAATTTATGGAAAAAGATTGGTAAGATTGGGAATTATTGTCAGTTTAAAGCAGCTTGCTGCCATACAGAAGATATTCATCAAACTCACGTTAATTATCAAATCGTACATAGCAATCGAAAACAAGTAATTCGTACTTTGTAATTCGTAATTGAAACAATTCGTAATTGAAAATAGGTAATTCTTAATTAGTAATTCGTAATTACCCCACGCTTTTTTGCTCAAATTGTTTGGCAATTTGAAATATTTTTTATACCTTTGCAATCTGTGAGGCACGTGAACAAAAAAGAACGGGCATTCACACCACAAAAATAAGTTTTACACTTAACTTATCCATCATGGAAAATATACGTCAAAATGCTATATTAAAACATGACATACCCCCTAAAATCTGGCACATACATTCGGAGATTCACCCAATCCCCGACTTCCCTCAAAGCGAAGAAAATGCCTGATATTTTATCAAACCACTAACAAAAAAAAACATAATTATGAATACAACATCATCCACGCCGTTATGGCTCAATCTGAAAAAAGAATACATTGACGACAACTTTGAAAATCTGCTTGAATACCTCAGAGGCAAGCACGATCCTCGAAGCAAAGACAGTTTCTATCACACCACAATAAATCTGCTGAAAGAACGAATTGCAGAACTGGTCCAGCAGATCGCTTCCCGACCTGTATATGGAGAAAACCCTGAACGCGAGCAGGTTAAGTTCAACGCACGCTTGCTTGCCGCCTACCTCATAATCGAAAACGAAGGAAGTCTGGCTCTATCCGCGTATGTCGCATTCATCCGCGAACTGATGATTCTGTCACCACGCTTTGCCGACCGACTGATACAAACGGCAATAGAAAGACTCAAGCACGAGAAAATAATCAAACTATCATTCTATTGGCATGAAATAAAGGACTTCAAGACTGAAATGTTCATCTACAACGTAGTCAACAATTCACGTTTTGCCACCCCAATAAAAAAGCCGTTGGTATTCGACCATTGCGGCACGGCATTGCTGTCAGAAAAAGGCCTATACCTCACCGGCGAGAAGAAAGCCGAAGCCATAAAACTGCTCACGGCAGGTGCCAGCTCGCTCGATACGAAGATCGGCATTTCCATCCGAACGGCAAGCAGCGAAAAGTGCCGCCAATCGTACGAAACGAACATCCCTCTCATGGACGAGTACATCAAGGATCTGCTCCTACAGCTATGGAAAACCAAGAAGAAAGAGGCAAAGCCGGTGCTGAAACACGTTGATGGCGATGATGTATTTATCAAGGTCGTGTCCATAGACAACAACCGCAACATTACAGTAGAAACGGTTGGCGACAACTACGTGCAGATGCGCGGCATCATCAAATTTGATAGGGAGAACATCATCTACTATTACACAAACGACTTTGCCAGATACCTTCGCGTAGGCGATGTTCTCAAGGCGAAGGTGAAGAATGCGGAAAACGGATACTTCGGCATAGAGGATTCGTTTATCGCATTTGTCGTAGAAGATTGTCGCGAACAATACCAGTTAGGCACCACCGATGCAAAGGCTATCTACAAAACCCTCAACTCCATCGTGTGGATGGACGAGCGAGGCATACCATTCTACACACGTCTGAACGAGAAATATGCCATAGGCGATTGCGCCCTGCTGCAAATCGAGGAATATTGCACGGGCAAGCAATACGGCAAGATCCATGCCCTGGTCGTTGAGCCTATCGACGATTGGGATATTGACATCAAGGATGTGCAGAGAGATTGCATAGAAGACTTTGCAAAGGCTATCTCCGAATCCGACAACGTGATTACCGAAAACGGACAGATGCTCAGCGCTAACATTCTCTGCATCCTTGCAAGAATGCTCTACGAATATCAGAAACAGCTTCTCAAGCCTTCCGAGCGCTACCACTACCTTGCCAATGCCCGAATCATGTCCGAGATAACGGCAGACGTATCAGCAGCCACCTACATCGGCTTCTGCTCCACGTATCTCAGGCTTCTCGTTCAGTTTGTCAACAACGAGTCGGTGGCTAACATCACGCTTGAGGCAGATGAGGAATTCAAGGAGGCAAAGGACACGCTCGTCCGACTGTCAGTACTGAAAATCCTCAAGGAATATGGCAAGACAGAGAACTCCGAGGTCCTTGCAAAAACAATCAGCGACTTCGAGAACAAGATACCAATACTCGCCCGATTGGCACGACTCGTACAGACAGCCAACTCACTTCGCGGAAACCTCTCGGATGCAGGTATCAATGTCATCAAGCGAGAGATTATCAAGACCCTATCCTTGGAAACCGTTAATGATACTGACCTTGAGGCTGATAGCGGCACATATCTCGGACTTGAAAGCAGCACGCAGGAGTTCAAGACATCGTTCGTATATCCTTCGGGCAACAATATGCAACCAGCCGAGAAGACACAGGAACTCAACGTGTTCCGTGGTGTCTGCGCCTTCATGAACTCCGAGACAGGCGGCACGCTCTATCTTGGTGTCAACGATCAGGGCTATGTCATAGGTCTCGATGACGACATGAAGTATCTGCACATGACCGAACTTGATACATACCAGCGCCACATACAGGATCGTGCCAAGCACTATTTTGATACAGACGGAATAATGCACCTGCACATAGAGCCGCTCTACGACAACAAGGTCATTGCCATTCATGTAGAGCCGCATCCATACCGCGTGGTAGAACTTGACGGCATTGCATACCTCCGCGTCAATGCCGAATCGCGCGAGATGCCCGAGAAGGTGAAGCAGGAAATGATAGCGCGTAAGGTGTTCACCGACAAGAACAAGGCAGCAGCCATCTCCATGCTGCAACAGGCTTGCGACAAGAAGTGTCAGGTCATTCTGCACAAATACTCTTCTGGCAATAGTGCAACCATCAGGGATCGCCGAATAGAGGCATACAAGGTATTGCCACAGGAAGGCGTCGTAATGGGTTGCGACGTGGAGAACGTGCACTACACCTGCAAGGTGTTCAACATCGACAGGATAGGCTACGTAGAGATACTGCACGACAGACCTTGGGAGCACGAATATTCGCACAAGGAAATCCTCCTTGATGCCTTCCATTGGTCGGGCGAGACCCCGATCAACGTAAGTCTGAAGCTCAATGTCACGGCCAAGAATCTCCTTGTAGAGGAATATCCAGGCACGAAGAAGGATCTCACCGAGGACAAGAAATCGCCAGGCACATGGTATCTCAACACCACGGTGTATAACATCATGGGCATCGCCCGTTTCTACGCCGGTCTTGCCAACTGCATCGAGATTCTCGACTGCCCCGAGCTCAAGGAGTATATTGAGGAGTACAAGAAATATCTGTAAGCATGTAAAGTGTAAAGTAGAAAGTGTAAAGTGTAATGTAGATAGTAAAAGTATGGATGGTAAAGTAAGAAGTAAAAAGTAAAATATAAAAAGTATGATTAGTATTTCCCCTGACAGCCTTTCGCTATATGAGGTAATCATACTTTTTACTTTTAAATTTTTACTTTTTACTTTTCCTGTATTACCCATTTAGTTTTGTAGCTTAGTTTTTTTTTCTGAAGAAACTAACTTGGTAATTCGTAATTCGTAATTATATTTGGGGTATTACTAAAAAATATGCATACTATGCATACTATGCATACAAAAAAATGCTCCGCGTTATCACAACGCAGAGCATAAACAACTTAGACGAATTATACAAATGAACAGATCAGTGAGTTTAGTGAACAGTTACCAAGCCATCTTCATCACGTGTCAAATACATCCTAACACTCATTCCTTCTATCCTCCTTAATTAGCACCCTAATAGGTTCTTTTCTTGCTATTGCCTGATAAAGAAACTTTTCGAGTAGGTTAAACTTTATTCTTGAATTGATAAGCGAGGGTAAGATGATCCCCGCTTTGTTCCTTGGATTAGTGCCTACGAGAATACAGCCTTTGGTATCGGCTGGGCGGTTGCCAGTATGAAACATAACACCTTCAAAAACGGCACATCCTTTAGAAATGGCATCTGCTTCTTGAACTTTTGGCTATATTCATACTCCACCTCTATATTCATACTCCACCTTATACTCTCCGCATGGAATAGCGGTTTTACCCACCACTTTCTTTTCCGTGCTCCAGTCTATTGCGTGTGGCTCTAACGAGTCACACACATAGATTGGGAGTACAGGCACATCTTCAAATTGCACGGTCACCTGTCCTATTGTACAATTGGACAAGAAATATTATCTGTTTACTACAATCTGCATATACTTACTTTTTTAGTTTAACAAGTCCTGTAAGGACGGCATATCATAGGATAGGGTGTAACCCTATCTATTTGTGGATTGAGAGCAAAAGCCCTGTAAGGGCGACATAATTACATGTCTCTCAATATGATATGAAATTATGCCGCACCTTCGGCGCTCTTAGGAAAATGAATGTCAAAGATACGTGGGTTGCACCCACGCCTTTGTTATATCGCCTTTACAAGGCTTTTGGCCAACTCATTACTCACTTCTTCACCTTCCGATATTAAATCCAGAATTGCCTGGAAGGCAATACTATTAGTAACCCCGTACATACGAATGAAACGAGGATGTGCGGGGATTTAGGCCATCATACTTCTACTGCCTGGAAGGCAGTACATCGCGAAAGGTCAGGTATGAAAGCTAACTATGTACAGCCTTCCAGGCTGAAAGAGGTGGAGGCAGTTTCCTGTCCGAGGGCATCCTCTCCTTCGTCGAGTATGCACCTCGGTTACTAATGGTATTGCCTTCCAGGCAATTCCGACCCCACGAAACTCGAACTCACGATTACTCACTTCTTCACTTTCCGATATTTCCCTCTGCCAATACCTTGCAACACTCCATTCTTCATGTAGCGGTACAATATCGTTCTGACATTCGCACTCTGACCGTTCCTGATTCTCACATCCTTGAAATCCTTCAAGGTGAACTCTTCTGGCAATTGAGCAAGAATCGGCTCTGCGGTCTTCCTACCGTCCGCACTTCGCTTGATGAGTTGATACGCGCTCTCGATATTCTTCTGAACCGAACGACCATACAAACGACACATCGTGTAGTGTGCATACTCGCCAACCCAACGGGCGAAATCTACGATCTCCTTTGTCTCCTTGCCATAATAGGCGACCAGAGGAATAGCAGCACGCATCATGAACTCTCCGCATCTATGCGACAAATCAGCCTCCGCATCCGTCAGAAGTCCGTCATTATAGCGCACCTCAAGCTCATCAAACCACTCGCCAATCGCCTTCGTTGTCAATGGCAAATCAAGAATCTGCACCTCATCGCCCAGCGCTAAATCTCGCTTGTAAAGCTCATTCAGGCACTCACTATTCTTGGCACGCTCCTCGGCGGTCAGGTAGTTCTGCCGTGGAGGACGGAAAGTTCGCTTCTCCGTAGGCACGAGCACCGAGATACACCTTTGCATCAGTCCGCTCTCCCTGTTATTCTCAGAAAACAGCCTTTCGAGCATAGCATTAACCGTACCGCACATAAGGAGCGAAATTGACATCTGCGTATAGGTGTTGCATGAGTTCTCGCTCATATAGAACTGCCTGTGCATATCCATGTCCCAACCCTTACGCAGAAGCACGGAAAGATCTGAATACGTGTTCTTTGCAGCGCTGCTCAGTCCATCGACCTCTGAGAATTGCCCAAGCAGCATTCCGTTCTTTCCGAGATTGGTCTGAAGCTCCAGAATGGAAGATTTAGAAGCGGTCTCAAAGAGTCTCAGTTTAGGGTGATACTTCTGCGGCTTCTCCTTCGCATTCGCCTTCTTATCACGCTCTTCTTGGTTGGCTTTCACCTTCTCCCATTCCTCCGCATCGTGCCTTGCCAGATTATCCTCCACCATATCTTTGTATAGCGAAGTGCAGTTACCCTTACCACTTCCAGAGCCACCGATCACCGCCACATACATCTGAGGACCAATAACCCTACCATTAAGATACTGAGCACGGAAATGGCTCGCCAACGCTGACATGACAGGCAGAGCGGACAGGCACAGCATTTCCCTGAATCGCTCGTCATAGTTCGCCACCAGCATCTTGATAAGCGGAGGCAACTGTTGAGGTAGCTTTGGAGCATCCCACCCCTCCATAAGCTCAGCCATCTCTTTGTCGTCCTCCGACATCGTTTGCCTTGCCAGATACTGCGCCTTTGCGTTGATCTCGCGCAGCGTAGGCGACATAAACTTGGTGCTGTTGTAATTATCATAGAAATAATTGATTAGTGTTGCGCAATCGCTTTCCTGTGAGTAGTTAGGCAATTTAGCGTTAACCACCGCAAACGCCTGTTCACGGCTCATCATCTTTGCCATACCCAATGAAAGCACGCTCATCAGGTTCTTATGCCAGTTGTGCTCACCCCATACGTCGAGGGCAGAAGGATTCAAGCCAGCCTCCTTGACTAAAAGGTCGAAGACGATGAGGTTCTCGGGAAGGGCGACACTCCGCCCCCCCAGCCCCCCAAGGGGGAGTTCTTTTGATACATTCTCTCGCTGCGAACCTTCCCTCACGGTTTCATGTCTATAAACATGCTCCCCC
>CACYXI010000081.1 GCA_902778265.1 uncultured Bacteroidales bacterium
AATGATATAAATTTCAGCATTTTGATTAATATTTTATGCAAAAGTAACGAAAAAGTATTGATTATCCAAATTTTTTTTACTACCTTTGTCAATATTTTAGATTTTATTATATGAAAATACGTTTTTTGCCAATCATAATGCTCTTAATTTGCATTATTTCCAGTTGTACGCCCCGAAACGAGGAAAACAGGGACGAACAGGAGGTACAGGCCGTTATTGATAGTTTCGCCACACACTACTACTGTTGGCGCTTCAAGGATGCCGCCCGATTCTCCTCTCCCGACTTCCAGCAGCACCTCCGCTACCTGAGCAGCAACGTGCACGAAGCCGACATCAAGGTGCTCGCCTCCAGCACCGCCTCTCCCGAATATTCCATTGACAAAATTGACCTCACAAGCGATAGCGAAGCAATCGTTATACTAAAACTGCGCAACATCTATCAGATGGACACGTTAGGCACCTCAGCCCAGCTCATCGACAAAGCCACACATCAGCTGCTCCTCGAAAAGGAAAACGAGAAATGGGAGGTGAAGGGGTTAAATGAAAAATGAAAAGTGAAAAATGAAAAATACAGGTTAGTACTTTCGCGTATGGCTTTCCACTCGAAGAATGTAACTTGTATTTTTCATTTTTTAATTTTTTTCATTCTTCATTTACTATAGTGTGTGTGTAAAAAATATGTAACCTATGTAATAATGTAACCAATCATAAGAAGAATTACAAATTACAAATTACGAATTACCTATATACTTTTTTTCGCTAACTCAGTAAGCAGTAAAAGCTAAACAAGTACTTTTGTAATTCGTAAAATAATTATCCGCAATCACCCGATAGCGCCCCGAAGGGGCAAAAGCTCATAGCCTAGGGCATCGCCCTATGTATAGGTAGGTTGATAATTTCGCCCTGAAGGGGCAAAAGCATTTTTTATTAGGGCTTTTGCCCTTACAGGGCGAATATACTAACTGCTTTGTACATAGGGCGTTGCCCTATGCTATGTGCTTTTGGGCTTTCAGCCCGCTTGTCACGTAATTGCGGACAATCATTATTTGCAATTCGTACTTTATACAGATTTAACTCTGCCCAATATGGTTACAAAGTTTCATTGGTTTCGTTGGTTACATAAAAATAACACACACCCTATCCAACGTTTTTTTTCAAATCTTTAAGCCAATAATTATAATTATTATATATAATAATTATAATTATTGAATATAATAATAATATTTTGAGGGGATAGGGGGTGTGTGAAAAAAATATGTAACCTATGTAATAATGTAACCAATCATAATTACGAATTACTAATTACGAATCACCAAATCACTTACAATATTTGCAAACACAAGATTCTCAGATAGTTATAAGCAACAATCGCTTTTCGCTGACGAATTCGCGAAATATATTTTGTCATGCAAAAAAATATGCGTAACTTTGCACTCGGGATTTGGATGATGGGTGTTAGGTGTTAGGTGATGGCGGTCACGCTTTCCAATCAAAGGCCACGAAAGGAAAGATAAATGAAAAATGAACAATGAAAAATTTTAAAATACAAGTCACGCTTTCCAATCAAAGGCCAAGAAACGGAAATACTAATTTGTATTTTTCATTTTTCACTTTTCATTTTTCATTTACTTCAGGTTCGCTTCAGGTTCGCTTCTAATTCGCTTCTAATCCCATTCTAATCCCATTAGCCCCCAGTTCCCAAGGGGGAGTTTGTTAGATAGTACTGCAGGCTATTGAGCAATCAAAAGGGACAAGTAAGGATTCGCTCCTTCGATTTAAAATTGAAACTCATTCTCCAGACGCTAAAGACGGCGCTCACCGCAATAGCGCCTACCTTCGGTATGACATTAAAGGGACTGTAATTTCTATACTTCGGTTACACGATTACATTGGTTACATATTTTTTACACACACACACTATGTAAATGAAAAGTGAAAAATGAAAATACAAGTTGCGTTTTTTGATAAACGGGAGTTCTGTGGATTCTTTTTATTACAATATTTGTCAATTTAGCACGAAAATAGCGATTTTTGGTGGCGTTTTTTGGAAAATCAATAATATTTTTGTACTTTTGCACCATAAAACTAAATAGAATAATTTATTACACTTAATTTTTTCGTAAGCACTTTTTTTTAGGTTAAAAGGTTATAAGGTTCAGGAGGTCTGTAACGGTTAAGAGGTTAGGAGGTTATGAGGTCAACATCGCTAATGAGCGTTCCGACCCAAAGACCTAAAAACCTAAAACCAGAAAACCTTCAGAAAAAACCTATAACCCGAAAATCTGAGCTTCACGAATAAAGTTATCTTACACACCAATTAATCCCTTGGTACTAATGAAAAGATTTAAGACACATCTATGGATGCTAACGGCATTGTTGGCATTGCTGTTGCCAGAGCGGGCAATGGCTACGTACGTTGATGAGACGTACAACTACATGGTGACGCTCAACGGATCTAACACCATCCGAATACAAGTGCCTTGCTATGACCAAGAGAGTTCCGACACATGGATCGAAGATGGTCAGCTATGGTGCGAGTGGAAGAATAAGAGTGGTACGCCGCACAAGGAGATCTGCTTCCGCTGGAAACGTCAATATGGCGATACTGGCAGCGACAGCAAGGATATCTGGATCAATTTCTCCACGAGCGTAGATGGTAGCTTTGACGTTACGCAAGGCAACTCAACCAGCCATTTCACCCTGACTCGATCTAACAGTCCGCTTGATCGTCTGGTATATCGTAACACCGATGGTCATAGCTACGGCGTGAACGCATTGTGGCGCCTGCCTTACGAAATGTTGGGCTGTGAGCTTAAGTTCACGTGGGACGTGGATCGCAACGGAAACACTGGGCGATCACACGAAAAGGTGTCAGGCCTCAACAGCAGTTCCGTTCAGGTTCCACAGGCACAGGATCCCGTTTCACCACAACTTACGGCTGCCTCTCTCTCTCTTGACGATAGGGGTATGATTGAGATTCCTTGGTTCGTTGGCACCAACAAGCTTACGGCTGCACGATATGAGTTTACTGACGGCTGGGGAAAAACGCAGAGCATAGATATGGGTTCTGAGACCAACAGCGGTACAATCAAACTTAATGCCATAGAGCCTCACGACAATTTCCACATTGTGGTGAGCTATAAGGACAATAACGACTATGTTATTTCAAACATATCATCAGAGACGCAGAACCTGAAAATGGTTCATGCGCCTGTTGCGTTCACGGCTCGCCCTATAGGCAACCTAAAGGGTAGCGTGCGCCTGACGTGGGCTACTGACTATCCAGAGAAGGAGGATATGATGGAGGGTGATTTCTTCGAGATACAACGCTCTATTACTGGCGAGGAGGAGGACTTTGAGTCCATCGGCGTAGAGGTGTTCGTACCAAAGACGCAGCAGTATGAATTTGAGGATAGCACCCTCATCGAATCGCTCTCTGAAAAGCACATGCAAGACGGAGGCATACCTCGAAACCTCACCTACCGCATACGCCGTATGTGTACCGATTCGTGGGGATGGGGCAGCATGAACACTACAGTATGCACCGCGAAATACCGTCCGCTCAACCTGCACCTGCTGCAAATAGCCAACTACACGGCTAAATGGGAAAGCGAAAGTGCACGTACCGTGAAGGTATCATGGGACTATGCCGATGAGTATGGTGCCGTATGGGACGAGCGTGCAAAGATGAAACTGCACGTCACGATGAAGAATCGAGACGGCAAGCTCGTGGATAACATGGACTTTGAGCTGACCGACAAAGAGATAGCGGCACGCGAAAAGGTCATAACCCTGTCACGCTCATGTGTGAAGTATGGAATAGAACTGTTCGTGGATCGTGGTACATCGCCTATCTGCTTCATTGACGATGCTACTGATGCCTACGAGATACGCGATGCATCGGACTGGAATACATTTGTACAATTGGTGAATAATGGAAGAAACCAGATTAACGCCATACTGCGCTCTGACATTTCAGTATCATCGATGGTTGGTACGAAGACCTGTCCTTTCGCAGGTAAATTCGACGGTAATGGCCATACGCTGACCTTCAAATACTCAATGGTTAACGAAGAAGACTGTGGCCCATTCCGATACGTTGGAAATGCAACGATCAGCAACTTGCATGTCAATGGAACCATCAACAGCAACATGAAATTCGTGGGTGGTATCGTAGGACGTGTGCTGGATCAGTACGATGCAGTCATTGAGAATTGCCACTCATCCGTTCGCATCAACAACATCATAATCGGAGATGCTACCTGTGGCGGTATCGTTGGTATTGCTCATGACAATGACTCCTATAACCATACACTCACCATACGCAACTGTATCTTCGATGGCTGGCTCTTGGGTAAAAACGCACACAGCTTTGGTGGCTTTGTGGGATGGAGCCGCAACAAGGTAGTTATTGAGAACTCCGTATTTGCTCCAGATAGCATCAACGTGAAGGATAAGAGTTGCTCCACCTTTGCACGTATGCAATACGGCGACAAGCTCGACCTGCACAATGGATGCTATACCCGCAGCATCGGCACCAATCAAGGCACGAAGATAGAGGATAGCAGCGCTGAGAGTCTGCAAGCCATCCTCGGTTCGAGTTGGACGGTAGCCAATGACAAGATTGCGCTTCGCCAACAGAAGAAGGTGGGACAGACTTTCGCCATCTGCTCGGTTGAGGACTGGAATACTTTCCGACAGAATGTAAATGCTGCCCAAGGCGGTGAAATGGATGCCATACTCTATGCCGACATCACGATAGACACGAGCGTAGGTACAGAGATTTCACCTTATAGCGGTATCTTCAACGGAAACGGACATACGCTTACCCTGAACTTGAGAAAAGACGGAGGCATCGGTAGAAGTGTTTCTCCATTTATGTATGCCAAGGACTTTACCATACATAACCTGCATGTTAATGGTCGTACGGAAGGTGCCAACTTCGCGTCAGGCTTGGTAGGCGAAAGCCTGGGCGGCAATAACGCGATAACCAACTGCCACGTAGAAGCGGAAATTATCTGCAACGCTATAAACGCAGTCTATACAGGTGGCTTTATCGGACTTACAAGAGATAGCAAGAACGTCATTGTTGACTGTCTCTTCGACGGCAAGGTTACATCAACAACCACTAAAAAAGCAGATATTCAATATGCCGGAGCTTTCGTAGGATGGGCAACACTTTCATTAGGTCGCGACAAGTCTTATTATAATAATAAGGTGGTGAACTGCCTGGAGAATGGTAGCTATAGTAGCAATATAGGACATCAGGGCATGAACTATTATAGTGACGGTATAACTACCTTTGGCTTAATTGTGTACGAATATGGTCTTGCGTTTGGCGGTGTCAACAACTGGACATACAAGACCTCTCACTGGAATGAGGCAATCCATGTAGAGAACAAGAGCTATAAGGATATGGTGACTGCTCTGGGTAGCGCCAACTGGACTACCGACAAAGAGAAGGCTGTTCCTGTAATGACGACATGGACTAAGCCTGCCGTATTCAATGTTCACCCTACACTCCCGGACTTCTTCCACGAGAGCACGGGTAAGCTGGAGCCTACGCTTACGGTGCATCAACGTCAGAGCAGCGTGCTGCTTTCATGGAACACCAACGGCGATGCCGTTGACTACTTCATGGTAAAGCGTCGCGTAAAGGGCGACACGACATGGGACACCATAGTTCCAAGCATCGACCAGATGAGCTATGAGGACAAGGATGTATCACCACTCCTTGATTACGAATACATGGTACTTAGCGCCAACGACTGCGAGGGCATGACATACACAGAAACCGAGATTGCACAGGGTTCGTGCAAGCACACGGGTCGTGTAGCGGGCTATGTACGTATGAAGGACGGTACTGGCGTGGCTGGTATGGACGTGTCAATAAGCCTTAACAACAAAGAGGTGATGACTGTGAAGACCGACGAGGCAGGTCACTTCGTTGCCGATGGTCTGTCATATCAGAAGAAGCCAAGCATTACCTATACCGTTACACCAGTAAGCACCAAGACACTCGGCTTGGAGGTGGAGAGCTATAACGTAACCTTCAACAACAAGTCGAACGACGAGACGCTGAATGAGTTCGTGATAACCAACTGTCACCGCTTCTCTGGCTTCGTGATGTACGAAGGTACAAGCATACCGGTGAAGGGCGCACAATTCTGCGTAGATGGCAATAAGGTGCACAACGCAGCAGGCGGCATCGTGGAGACTGACTTCGACGGCAGCTTCTCATTCTATGTGCTTGATGGCGGTCCGCAGAAGGTTCAGGCAGTAATGGACGGACACATATTCTGTGACGATGGCTACTTCAAGTCAAGCGAGGGCTATACCTTCAACGACGACGTTGCACAGATATACTTCTACGATGATACGAAGGTGAAACTGACAGGTCGCGTAGTTGGTGGTGATGATCAGGGCAGACTTCCATTGGACAATAACCTGAGCCATAATAACCTTGGCGACGACCTCACAATGGTGCTCTCATTGGAGGGCGACAACAAGTCGTGGTTGGTATATGATAACCTCAACCCTAACCTTACAAAGCGCGATACTACCTTTGCGCATCCTGCTGGCAAAGGATTTAAGACCAAGGTGCAGATACAGCGCAAGCGCATGGTGGTGAATCCTGATCCAAAGACAGGTGAGTATGTGCTGATGCTGCCTCCTGTACGTTGGAAGGTGACACAGGTATATTGCGAGGGCTACCCTACCCTGTTCCAGGACGGAATGGTAAGCGAGGTTATTGACCTTACGAATTGTCTGACAAAGAAAGATACTACCTACGTAGGTACTTATACGGATGTAGATAAGCATAGTGTATATCAGCCAAGTGCTACTTACAACGAGACATACAGCCGTATCTACCACGCTCCTGTGGAGATTACTTATCGTCAGGTGGCTTATGACACATACGACTACTTCGGTGACAAGAGCTACGTGGCTACGACCGTGGATGGTAATAGCGTAACCGTGCCTCTGGCTTATCAGAGCGCTGATACCACGGCCTATACCTTCGGATATCCGGTATTCAGCATCAATAGAAAGTACCCAATACAGATAAGCGTGGTAGAACGCTATCCTTGGAATGGTGTGGTCAACGTCAAGAAGACTGACCTCGTGAAGATTGGCGGTGGTAAGGTCACTATTCATAATGGTATGAAGAATGGTACGCATACTCAGGTAGTGGAACTCGACAGCGTGGGTGAGGGGCGCTTCCAATTGGAGGCAGAGCAGACCACACGTCTGCTGACTGGTGTGGATGCCTTGCGCACGGTAACAATGACATTGGAACAGGACGGCACCACCTACGAGGCTGTGCCTCTGAAGGGTTATATTCTGAATATGTTTGCCACAGGTGCGGGCAAGGATGTGCTTGTAAATGGTCAGCCTCTGCTCATCGACGTTCTGCGCGACCCACCTGGCGGCAACAGTACGGCAACTCTGGCAAAGGGTTCACAGCTGAAATACACCTATAACCTCGACATGAAGCTAAAGGCTGGTGCCAACTTCAAGTGGACTACTGGCTTCGGTTTGCAGAACTTCACCGGCACGGTAGCTCCTGCTACTACATACGGATTGGTGAACAATGCCGAGACGGAGAACATGTTCAACTACGACCTGGTGTTCAGCGCAGAGGGGCATCGTGGTTTCTCTTACACCATTAACGTGAATGAGGACATCACCACATCGGGCGACAAGAAGATGGTGGGTGCAGAAGCCGACCTATATATAGGCGTGGTTCAGGATATCGTGGTGACTCCAATGAGCACCATTCGCGCAATTACCGACTCTATGTATCAGCAGATGATAGGCAGACTGGGTGGCGGACAATACAATGGCATCAGCAACAAGTACGGCACATTGGTTCACATTGCCGAGGGTAAGGGAGCTGACGGCAAGAAGTATCATCTGGTGCGCGACGAGTCAATTGGCTACGGTCCGGAGATAACCTCTCAGTTCATCCACTCACAGAAGCACATACAGACTCAGTTGCTCCCTGAGAAGATCAAGGAACTGCGCGAGCTTATGTTCATAGGTTCTGCAAGCGATGCACAGAAGAAGGCTAATGCCACGGGCAAGCCAGTATATCGCTCTCTGGTGGATGCCGATGATGAGAATTTCGGCGTGATAAACGTAAAGGATGGTGATGCCTACTACTACACCAGCACTATGCCAGAGGAGAAAGGCATGAACTACGTGATCCATCTGCCTAACGGCTCAAAGGAGGATGAGTTTGCCGATGAGGTGGCTGAGAAGTGTCAGGTGATAGATGCCTGGATACAGATGATTGCTAACAATGAGTATGAGAAGCTGAAAGCCAACGACCTCGTGGCTAACTATGACGTTGACGGCGGTTCGAAGGTGACTTACACCGAGGCTACCGAGAGCAACTACAGCGTGACGAACTCTTACCATATGCCTATATTCGTACAACCTCAGTTCTTCGACAATGTTGATGGCGAGGTAGGACTGAGAATGGGCTCTACGGTAGGCATCAAGATTGTTTCGTCTATAGCAAAGGCATTATGGAAACTGACCGACACTAAGGCAACGACCGATGGCAAGAAGCCGAGCGAGTTTGGCACGCAGGTTAAGTTCACGGGCAGAACATCTAAGTTCAGCATCATTCCTTTGCTGGAATATGACAGCAAGGACGTTTCTGGCCAGTCAAGGACTTACAGCCGCAAGGAGAGTTTCTGTATCTCGCTAGATAAGAAGAGCCACATTAATGTTGACGTATATCGCGTGAAGAGCGATACTGCCAATATTGTGAAGAGCAACGGTACGTTCGACATTTACAGGAACGGTAACTACTACGACATGGTGGATTATATTCGTCCATATATTCAGCGTCAGGATGATATGCACGAAGCCATCTACAACCGTGGTTTCGTATATCGTACTCGTGGTGGTGCTACTGCCGCTCCTTGGGAGGATGAGCGTCGCACTATCTGCTACAAGCAAGGCACCGTGCTCGACGAGCGCACTAAGAAGATCTGTAATCCGATAATCAAGATGGATAAGCAGAGCGTGAGTGGTGTGAGCGTGGGCGATGCTGCACGTTTCAAGGTGTATATGACCAACGAGAGTGAGATGCCTGAGGCTGCTACTGGCAGTATGACGCAGTTCACACTCTGTATGCTTGAGTCAAGCAACCCTAAGGGCGCGAAGATTTATGTTGACGGCACTCCGCTCAACAGCACGGGCATTGACGTGTTCATAGATCCTGGCAAGCAGATACAGAAGACCATCGAGGTGTATGCCGGCGATGATTTCGACTATGAGAAGCTGGAGCTAAGGTTGCTGTCGCCAAGTGATGCTGCGGTAATCTATGACGCGGTGACATTCGACGTGCACTATCTGCGCGAGGCTGGTGGAGTACAGATTGCCTCACCTGGCGACAAGTGGATAATGAACACCGAGTCACAGTGGAACGAGAAGCGCGGTTGGTATCTGCCTATCGTAATCAGCGGTTTCGACAAGCATCAGAAGAACTTCGACCACATTGAGTTCCAGTACAAGGAGTCAAGTCGTAGTGATGACAGTTGGACAAACCTCTGCTCTTTCTATGCCGACTCTACGCTGATGGCTACTGCAAGCGGTATGCGCGAGATGATTCCTGAGAACGGAAACATCAAGACCGACTTCTACGGCGAGGGCGTGGTGATGGAGAAAGGCTACGATCTGAGGGCTATGCTCTACTGTCGTGACGGAAACTCATTCCTTACCACGGCATCAAAGATTATGAGCGGTGTGAAGGATACCCGTCGCCCACAACTGTTTGGCACACCTGAGCCAAAGGAGGGCGTACTGAGAATTGGCGACAACGTCGTATTCAACTTCTCGGAGGATATAGAATATAGCTATCTCGACAAGAAGACGAACTTCGAGATTAAGGGCGAGGTGAACAACAACAACATCTCTGACGGGGTATCGCTGCTGTTCAAGGATGAGGCAAGCGTGGAGAGCGAGGCTGTACGTAACTTCGGCGGTAAGGACGTTACGATCGATATGATGATACGTCCGAAGATGAAGAATACCGAGATGCCTCTGTTCTCACATGGCACCAACGGTAAGAAGCTGCAATTGTGGCTTATGCCTGATTATCATCTGAAGGCCGTAGTGAACGATCAGACTATTATCTCTACCGATACAATTGCCAAGAACTGCTTTACACAGGTGGCTATGGTAATGACCCAGGATTCGGTAATGTTCTATAATGGTGGCATACGCATCGGTAGGTCAGAACTTACATCACCATACAACGGTATAGGTCCGCTTATCTTCGGCAGAACCAACGAGAGCAACCGTAACAATAGCCAGTTCTACGAGGGCAACATGATGGAGGCGCGTCTGTGGTATCGTGCTCTCGACGGTGCACTTGTAGGCACTACCTACGGTGGCAAGCGACTTACTGGCTACGAGATGGGACTTGTGGATTACTATCCTATGAACGAGGGTAGCGGCCACTATGCTATGGATAAGACCCAGGGTGCCAATGCCAAGCTGATAAAGGCAGAATGGGCTATGCCACGCACTATGTCGCTGCATCTTGACTGGGATGATCACGGTGTGGCTCTCAACCAGCAGGCTCTGAACCGCACGGCAGAGCAGGACTACACGCTGATGTTCTGGTTCAAGACTGACTTTAACGGTCGCGGTGTTCTGCTTAGTAACGGTGCCGGCAAGAAGACGGACATTGGTGCTGAGAATCAGTTCTGCATCGCATTCGAGGCTGAGAAGCTGATGTACCGCTCTAACGGTAAGGCTGTGGAAGTTCCGGGCGACTGGAGCGATAACAAGTGGCATCACTACGCTATGACGGTGAACCGCGCTCGCTCTACGGCTAACATCTATGTGGATAATGCTATGCGTGCCACATTCTCAACCGATAGTCTGGGCGGTATAAGTGGAGGTCATCCGCTTATCGGTGCTGCCCGATACGATGAGCTGCGTGACACCGTGGTTGCTACGGTAGATACTCGTAACTGGCTAAAGGGTAACGTGGATGAGCTTTGCCTATTCTCACAGGCTCTGCCTATCACGCTCATAAAGCACTATTCTTCAAAGGCACCTCAGGGTGACGAGGCTGGTCTGTTGACCTACCTGAGCTTCGAGCGTCAGGAACGTCAGAAGAATAATGACATCGAGACTATACCTTATCCATACAGCAAGAAGATTTATCTTGACGAGAAGGGTAACGTGAAGTGTCAGCTCGACCCTGAAACACAGCAGCCAACGGATATGCCTATACGTGACTTCCCATTCGATAAGGACGTAACGACAGATTATGTTCTCAACCATATCGACACTGAGGATGGTGCACCAGTTGCACCATGCGAGGAGCTAAAGAACCTAAACTTCAGTTTCGTAGGCGATGGACATAAGGTGCTTGTGGATATCGATGAGCTTAACTCACGCATCAACCGCAGGAATATCTACGTTACGCTGCGCGATGTGGAGGATAAGAACGGTAATACTATGGCATCACCTGTAACGGCTTGCTACTACGTAAGCAACAGCGCATTGCAATGGGCATCAAACCGAATCTCGCAAACAGCGTACTATGGCGACGAAAACAACAGATGGTATATCTCCATCACGAACTTCGGCGTTACAAGCCATACGTTCAAGATAGAGAACTGCCCTAAGTGGTTGGAGTTTAAGACATACAGCGACGTAGTCGATGCTCAGGCCTCATACGTGCTGGAGGTTGCGGTGAACAAGAACCTGAACATTGGCTCGTTTGATGAGATTATCTATCTGACTGATGAGAAAGGCGTGAGCGAACCTCTATATCTGAACCTGACCGTTGAGGGTGAGCAGCCTGAATGGGTACAAAGCATACCGGGTGAAATGCTGCACTACTCTATGAATCTTGCAGGACAGGTGTTCGTGAATGGCGAGGTGGATATTGACAAACGCGATATTGTGGGAGTATTCGACAAGAATAACCAGTGTCACGGCTATGCCAACGTTGATTACTCTGCACTTACGGGCGAGACTGGTATCTACATGACCATATATGACAATATTGCCAGCGGTCGCGAACTGAGCTTCAAGCTATGGCAGTATTCTACTGGTCTGGAGCATACCCTGACTATCAATGGCGAAAAGAAGATAAAGTTTGAGAAGTCAGCGGTACTTGGTACTGATAAGCCTGTAAGGTTGGAGGCCGTAGGCAACTATGTTCAGACATTCGACCTGAAGACGGGTTGGAACTGGATATCATTCAATGTGGCAAGCGAGGAACTCTTTGACCTGCACGGACTGTTGGACGGTCTGAACTGGCAGGACGGTGATGTACTGACGGATATGAACAGCAATCTGACGCTCGTATATCGCGACAGCAAATGGATAGCTAACGACAATCTGGGAATAACACGTCTTTCACCAAGCAAGGCTTACGCTATCAAGGTAGCCGAGGGCATCAAGTTCCCAGTTGGTGGTAGCTGCATACGTAACTTGGATCAGCGCACCATCGAGCTAAAGCAGGGATGGAACGGCATTGGCTACACACCTATGCAGAACTTGAGCGTAGAGACGGCACTGGCATACTACTACGACTATGCCGAGCCGGGTGACGTGATCAAGAGTCAGAACGAGTTTGCATACTTCACCAAGACATCCGATGGCACAGGACATTGGCGCGGATCATTGGAGTATATGAAGCCAGGACAGGGCTACATGATGCTACGCAAGAGCGAGACTCCGGTATCATTCACCTATCCGTTCTACGAGCCGGGCAGCACGTTCATTGACAAGTTCGCGTTTACAGCGACACAGAGTACCACCTCTGCCAAGAAGCGTAATACGATGTCGTTGTCGGCTAAGATCAATGGCTTCGAGCCAGAAGAGGGCGATAACCTTGTTGCCTACGCTGACGGTGAGAAATGTGGAGAGGCTTGTGCTAAGAGCGCAGACGTTATCTTCATGAGCATCGAAGGCGACAGCAAGAAGAACGTATGGTTCGCAATAGAGCGTGACGGCGAGATAGTGGCTACTACAGGCGAGCAGTTGACATTCAGCGTAAACAATGTGATTGGAAGTCCTGACGAGCCTACTGCTATCAACTTCGTAACCATAGACCGCAAGGATGGCCGTTGGTACACCATCAATGGCGTCCAACTGTCAAAGCGTCCTGCAAAGAAGGGTATGTACATATATAACGGAAATAAGATCGTAATAAAGTAAAGGTATGAAACATAGCATATTTTTAAGCACAATCATTCTGCTGGCAAGCCTCACCCTTGGGGCTTGCAGCAAGGATGATGATGATACAGACAACGAGCCAAAGGGCTACACCGTGACCAATGTTGCGGAGGAACCCAACTGGCAAGTGGACTGGACTTACAACCAGTCGCGACCAGACTGGCAGGAACCAGTGGCAAGCGACTACGAGAACTGGACGGTGATGCTCTTCAAAATTGAGGATGCCTTGCGCCCATACGTTGATGAGAATGACCTGATGGCTGTCTTCGTGGGCGATGAACTGCGTGGACTGGCCAAGCCTGCCATCAACTTGTATTCGGATGCTAAAAGCACCGAGGAGGCATATTTCCTGATGAAGGCATACGGTAACGACAGCGGTCAGACAAAGATCGACGTAACACTACGCTATTACAGCAGTCGCTTGCAGCATTTCTTCACCCTCTCCGACAAGATTCTCTACCAGCCAGACGAGGTGTATGGAGTGGACAAAGACTTGATTCCGCAGTTCACACTCGGTGCAGAGAAATTCAAAGTTAAAATGCCGCTGCAACTGTCAACAACTCCACTTGCAACATCCGACATCAAACCCGCTGCAGGCGACATAGTTGCCGCCTTTGTGGGCAATGAGTGCCGCGGTATTCTGACGCTCGACAATCTGCTGCTCACTCCATCAGTAACCATGAATGTATTCGGTTATGATGAGGGCGAATCCGTAAGTCTCAAATACTACGATGCCAAGGCGAAGTGCATATACACATTCGATCAGGTTATAAAACTAAAATAACATAATGTAATGAATAAACAAAAATTAATTATGATGACTCTCATTGCTGCAGGCCTAACAGCCTGTAGCAATGATGATGACGTAGCTCAACAACCAGAGAAGACCCTACGTAAATTGACGGTAGAGGTTAGCGAAAATTCATTTTACAAAAATACCAGAGCCGCAATAACGACAGGCTCAACGCTAACATCATTCTACATGAGTTATCTCTATGACACATCAAAAACGGGCGATGTCAGTATGGCCGCCAAAGATGATAAAGGTTGGAGTGTCATTGGCGGATGGCCCGATACAGATGAAAAAACTACCGTAAACTGGTATGCCTATTCTAATGGCGATTTCCAAGCAAACGGTGGCAATCCATATCTTGACTTTACGGTAGAAGAGAACTCCTCTGCCCAAAAGGACTTACTTGTAGCCACGACAAGCGACACATGGGCACATTCCAAAGGATATCTGACATTTACTTTCGATCATGCCTGCTCTGCAATGAAGTTCGCCATAAAGAAAGCAAAGAATCTGAGCGACTACGAACTGAAGGTGACTAAGATAGTGCTTTGCAATGTAAAGAATCATGGTCATTACAAATACAGCTCGTCATCATGGGATTTACAGAGCGAAACAGCCAACTACACACTCTATGAGGGTAAAGCCAAGACCTATGAATATTCAGATTACTACGACCCTCTTGACACCTCAGGCGAGCCATATCTATTCTTGCTTCCGCAGACACTTACAGCATGGGATGGTACAAACGGAGGTTCTTATCTAAAGATAACATGTACGCTCCAACCAAAGTCAGGCAGCGAGACTATATACAACGGCGATGCCTACATTCCTTTTGGATATACCCTTGCAAAAGGCTATGAGTATGACGTGAACATTAACATTGGTAAAAACTCCCTGCTTAATAGCAGTGGTAATAAAATCATAGAATAATATGAAAAAGAAATATCAAGAGCCAACTATGCGCCTACACCTTCTCCGTGGTCAGATTGTGATGATAAATAGTTCTCACGAGATAACAACTTTCCAAAAACAATCCGTTTTCATAGGAGATGATGATGAATAGTCTGTGAAGAAGCTATTCACATACTTTTTATGTATGATTACATGATAAAAAGCAGGAGGAGATTTATCTTTTCAAGAAATCTATTCTATAAATCATAGGTTATCCCTTACTGCAATTTCACCTGATAGGAGGTAAATGCCATCACAAGCGTTTACCTCCTATTTCGCGTTATCCCTCTCCACCACCACAGTACAAGCATTCATTTTCCATTTACAACAACAGATATATCTATTATTCCACCTCCGTTGCAAAGCCGTTGTAAAGCCGTTCCAAATCCCATTTACATATAAAGCTCTTTAGCGGAGTAGAAGCGAATTACAAGCGAAGGAGAAGCGAAGGATAAGCGAACCATAACAATATCATTCATTTTGAACCGAGTAATACCTATTTGAACCAAGTATCACCTATTTGAACCGAGTTCGGTTCAAAGTCCCCACTTCCCTCCCCCATTTTGCTATATCTCAATTACAAGTGCGATTTTTTTTCAGAATTTCGCACAAACCATAGAATGCGCTACTGCCAATACTAGTCACACTATTGGGAATGGTAATGTTTTCAAGATTTTGACAACCACTAAAAGCATGACTGCCTATACTTGTTACTCCATTGTTTATAACAACTTTTTTTATTGCATATTGTAAATGACTCCAAGTGGCATCATCCATATCTCCAGTTCCAGAGATGGTAAGTGTATTACCAACAAACGACCATGTTATCTCTGCATGTATTGGGGCTATGCAAAGTATGCTTAAGATAATAAGCGAAAAAATCTTTTTCATGATAGTAAAAAAGTAAGGGCGCAGACTTTCCGATAGTCTCGTCCTAACTTCTAGGTTACGGCCAAGCAACCTTCACAACTGACAAGTACGGAATAGTCCATGCCCAAAACGGACACGGAACTCTTCGCTTACTTGTTCTCGTTGTTGAAAATTGGCCGTATTCAGAAGTTAGAGAACAAGAGCAAATAGCTCTATGTATTATTTATGTCGAGAGAATCGGTAGTTGCTCACCCATAGTTAATGAAATAAGTGAATTAACTTTAGCGCGTCTGTCAGTATCTGATACTGATTCCGCACAAGGGGAACGTTTACCGTTCGTCTGATTGATTCTAATGATTACTTTCTGTTTCTTGTTATTTAAGTTTAAAGGGTTAATAAATATAAGAGTTTAATATTCTGCTGCAGAGAATATACAAAATATCCGAAACTACCAAATTTTATCTCGAAAAAAGGAAATATAAACATATAAAGTAATGCCATTCTGGTATATCCGGACTATCCGGAAATGCCGGAAACACAACGAAAAAGCCCCGAGGACTTTCGTTCTCGAGGCTTGTCTTTGAGCTATTTGCCTTGCTCTTCTTTGAAAGGAGGCGGCTACCTACTCTCCCGCATTGCATTGCAGTACCATCGGCGCAAGCAGGCTTAACTTCTCTGTTCGGAATGGGAAGAGGT
>CACYXI010000082.1 GCA_902778265.1 uncultured Bacteroidales bacterium
CCGTCGATATCGAAAAATAGGGCGTACTTATCCATTGTCTAAAAAAATCCGTGCAAAGGTAATGCTTGTTTTTGAAATAACCAAGGAATCTATCAAAATATTGGTGCAGCATAGCCAAACGAGAAATTGATATTTTCAAACAAGTCTTTCAAAATGGTTAAGATAGATCTCCATTTATATCTATGAACTAAACACTTAATTCCACCTTAAAAACCTACCTTTAACATCAGAAACAATAGTAAGACCGATGGAAATAACAAAGGAACTCCTGAAACAGAAATTCGAGGAGTATAACAAACTCTACTTCAACAACGAACTGTCAATGTGTAGGTTTACCTACACCTACATGCGAGATGTGTTTGGCAGATACATGACCCACACCACTCCTAAAGGAGAAAAAATGGGACATATCTGGATATCAAAGAGTATAGACTTGGATGAGGAAATGCTCAAGCAACTGTTAGTTCATGAGATGATCCACCATTACGTCCGCACTATTGATGGTGTGTTTTTCGACGGATTCTTCTGTCACGGTCGGCATTTCGTCCGCCAAGTCAAGCGTATCAAGAAACAATACGGTTTGGACATATGGATATGCAGCCCCTACTGGTTTTTCAGAAACGAGAAGCGCAACGTCACTTTCTCTCGCAAGGTCATCGCGTTCTTAAGAAACCGACTCCATTTATTTTAGTTTTGGGATGAAATCGCCAACTTGAAGGTTGAGTAATTGATTATATAAATAAGGAAGTACGATATGATTAAATTTAGGAAAGTAACGGAATCAGACGAACTGTTGAACTCCCAAATTGAGGCGTTGAACAGGAAGGTGTTCCCATCCACAGAAACAACTGCGAACCTTCATTTCCTTGCAGGGTTATATAAGGGTGCAACAGTTGACTTTATTGCAGTAGAGGATGATGACGTGTTTGTTGGTTACACTTATGTCATCAACTTCTTCCAAGGCTCTTTCATCTATTATCTGGCCATCGAACCTGAGTATCAGAGTAAAGGTTACGGCACAGCATTATTAAAGCATCTTCGAGAGATTCAAGGCAATCGCCCCATAGCCTTAACCGTCTTTCCGCCAGAACCGGACAATGACGACTACGAGGAATGTCTCAGAAGAAAGTGGTTCTATGTGAAAAACGGCTATGTTGACCAAAAGATACCATACCCAACCGAAGAAAACCATCGCTATGATGTTTATATGAGTGGTTTCGGAATCGGTTATATCGAACTCATGGCCATGCTTTATAAGGTTGATATGTTTATCAATTCACTCATCAAATATGGAAGTTTTTAATTAATGTTTTATAAATCCTTGGCTGATTGACGGATAAAGTTTAAATTTGCAAACGATATATGACAGAAAAAGAGATACAAGACAAGATTGGTGCAATGCATCAGCGGTTTTTAGACCAAGATGACAAGTATGTACAGTTACTCAACCTCTTGGCTGAGTACAGCGACCTATCCGACGACAACGGTCATGCCGTCATATCGGCATTAAGGGATGGACTCAAAGACTATGAGCGCTACCTGAAACTCGATAGTGAGCTCTCACCGAGATCCATTGTCATTGAGAAAAAGGGCGACCCGGAAACCAAGAAGGTCAAGAAGAGCGATGCAGAAGGCTACTATCGTGTGGCGCTCATCATGGACGACGGCAGCCGTCATGTCGTTCATTTCGGCAGGAAGCAGACGCATCTGCTCTATATCCTGTTTCTGCTCTGTTCCCAGAAGAATGGTCTGTTGGCTGATTTCTTCAGTTTTGAAGACCGCCAGGTCACACCCGTCATGGAAACTGTAGCCCAGTTGGTCAAGATAATATATCCCCAAACGTCTGACGCCGTTGCCCTTCAGATGGTCAAGGATCTTAGTCCTGATCATTCCTTCTCCGACACCCTTCAGAAAATGAAGGCCCCATTAGTTCATTGTCTGAGAAAAGCCAATTCATATAACGAACAGTACTGGTATATGCCCGATGCTGTCAACCAGAAAAAGAAGCAGTTATACCAGATCCGTATGCCTATGGCCAATGTCATCTGCCCTCCCGAGTTCCAGCCCATCATCGAAGCCTTGCCAGATGCGGCAGACATCTTACAGCAGGACGGCATCAATATCAAGGTTAGAAATCTGGAAAATGATTTTGCGGATTGGAAACAGGCAGTAGAAGAAGGTGATGCCGACGGACTCTATTATATGGGAGTCTGCTATGGCACAGGCGATGTCGTGTCTCAAGATTATAAGAAATCAATCTCCTATCTTGAGCAGGCAGCCCAAAAGGGCCATCTCGATGCCATTTTCCAGTTGGGCGTCTACCATATGTTTGGTTTCGGTGTAGAAAAGAATATCCGCCAAGCCCTTAAATACTTTGAGTTAGCCGCCGACAATGAGCATTGTGAGGCAGCTGCCTGGGCAGGACAGATTTACGAACGCGGTATTGATGGCGTTCGTGTGAACCACAAGAAAGCCTTCGACCTCTATATGATTGCCGCGAAGCAAGATCATGAAGAAGCCATGTGGTATGTCATCCAAGGTTATCTGTATGGTCAGGGTACCAAACAAGACTATATCAAAGCCTGGGATTGGGAACAGAAGGCAGAGAAGCTTGGATATGATCAGATAGCATTCCTCTACGGTGTATTTCTGTTCAATGAGGGAGAGGACTATTATGAAGATGCGCTCGAATATTTCATCGATGCTGTCAACAAGCAGATCCCCATGGCCTACCTCATGATGGCCAAGATGGCTATCAGAGGCTTTTGTAGAACCGATGACGACATAAGCGAAGCAAAAGAATGGCTTCACAAAGGAGCCTTGTTGGGCAATGATCACTGTATAAACACCCTTAAAGATACATTCCCCGACTATTACGAAAGCCACAAGACTGAGTACAAGAAACCCCTTTCCCTGCTCGACCTCTATCGTGAGTGCCTCTCAAAGATGGACCACCTATCCTTGGAAACTTATATCCAGATGGTTGATGCTTACAGGGAAAGATGGCATTACAAATATCTTGAAGAAATCTGCAGGCAACTGAGCATTCACAAGCCCTCCGACAACAACGATGGCTCCAATATGTCGAAGCGTCGCATAACCGTCAGGAAGACAAAGAACGGCAAGTTGCCCTATGAATTGGTGCTGACATTGGCTAATGGTGAGGAAGTAGTTATCAATAAGATCAACCCCCATGGTCTGGTTCTCCTCCTCTTGACCATCATCTGCTCCTACAAAAGCGGCTATACCACTGCGATGGCAAAAGATGAAGCCTGCAGACCCGTTTTGAAGGAACTTGTAAGATTGGTCAATAACGAACAGATATACGATCTGGATGATTATGTGGAAGGCTATATGGGCTACGAGAAAGACGATGCCATGAAAAAGAACGAGGATTACTACAAACAGTATTCCAATAAGGCCAAAACGGCAGTGAAGAGTGCAATCGGCATTCGTGATGCTGTCATTAACTTCCTTTTTGAAAATCATCGCATAGCAGGCAGGAAGGTGGTTCGTCGCATGAATATCGATGCTGAAAATATCGAGTTGCCTTCTGAACTGTTTGAGCTGGCTCAGATGATGCCAGATGCAATGGATGTTCTTGAACTGCCTGATAAACAAGAAGTTATGGAATAATCTATAGCTTATCCTTATCATTTGTATACCTATACACTTGGCACTTTTCTTAGGAAGGGTGCCCTTTTTTGATTACCTTTGCACCATGAAAGAAAAAGTAATAGAAACAATCAACAAGATGACCGACGCTGAGATACGTCAGCGTCTGGCAGAGTACATGGAGTCTGATATCACCCTCATGCCGCGCCTCGTGGCAGTAGAGGTACGCCTCTCTGGTGGCACGTCGTCAAGATGCCGCTACGATGTACTCCTCATCGACGAGGAGGGTGGTGAGACCTCTGTGAAGTTCCGCGACCGCTGTTCACGCCTCATGTACATCTACACGTTGCTTCACCCTCAGGGGTATCAGCGCCGCTCTGCTGCAGCCAACGATTATCGTGAGTTGCGTCAGCTCTTCTCTCAGCTCTATTTCACCGACAGTGAGGCTCTTGTCCGCACCATCGAGAGCACAGGCTACAATCAGTTCGTCAGCCAATACGTGACTCAGTCGCGCGTTGCTGTGCGTCAGACCTCACCCTTGGCCGCTCCCTTTGCCATCGACCGCCCTCAGGCCCACCATGGCAAGTTGCTCATCCCCTTCGTTGCCCAAGGCGGCACGGTCATCATCGATGCCTCTCTCAAACACTAATAAGTCTAACCTATAATAATACACACACTATGTACAAGAACGGTAAGAACATCACCATCATCGACCACAACGTCAACTGTGTTGACAACATCCTTTGCGACATCAGCAAGACTCACCCCCTCACTAATGAGGAGGAACATCAACTCTGGCTGGCTATGAAGCAGGGTAATCTGCGTGCGCGTGCTCGTCTCATCGAGTCCAACATGCGCTACGTAGTCAGCGTAGCCAAACTCTTTCTCCCTTCAGGTGCAGCCCTTGAAGACCTCATCCTTGCAGGCTGTGAGGGACTCACCAAAGCAGCTGATAAGTTCGACGGTTCGCTCGGCTACCGCTTCATCTCCTTCGCCACTTGGCATGTGAAGAACGAGATACGCAAGACGGCCTACGACCACATGAAGCACAATCACGTCTCGCTCGACGAACCTTTGGACTCAGAAGACGAGCGTGGTGCTACTCGTCTGGATAACCTCGCTGACGGTCATGGACAGTCGCCCGACTGGGACATCCGCTACGCCGAGGCACTCGATAGTATGGCATCGCGTGCCGACAAGCACCTCTGCGGTGCAGGTCGTCTGGTGACTGCGCTCCATCAGATGCTTCAGGAAGGCTATACAACCTCTGACTTTGCGCGTCGTTACAACCTCAACGAGCATCAGATGTCGCACCTCTTCGACCTCATCAGTCAGCCACCATCCTCAGGACCTATGGTGGCATAATGAAGAATTCAATATAACATAATGCATATGAAAGAATTGAAATGTCCCAAGTGTGGAAACGTATTCACAGTCGATGAGTCTGATTACGCAGACATCGTAAACCAGGTTAAGACCAAGGAGTTTCAGGCCGAGGTCGACCGTAGAATGAAGGAGATGGAAGACCGCCAGGCCCTTCAGCAGCAGGCAGACTCCCTCAAGGCCGAACAGCAACTGCAGGCCAAGCAATTGGAGTTTGCCCAGGAGCTGGCTGCCAAGGAGAACGAAATCTCCAGTCTTAAAGTCAGTCTTGCAGAAGGCGAGGCCAAGATTCGTGTGGCTGTCCTCGAGGCGCAGAACAAGTCGAAGGACGAACTCCAGCAGAAGGAGCAGAAGATTGCCCAGTTGCAGAATGAGATGACCTCTAAGGACAGTGAGGCCCAGGCTCGCGTCCAGAACCTAAAAGAGATGTACGACATGCAGCTGAAGGAGAAGCAGACACAGATTGACTACTACAAGGACCTGAAGACCCGCATGTCGACCAAGATGGTAGGGGAGACCCTGGAGCAACATTGCAGTACCCAGTTCAATACCACCATCCGCACCCTCATGCCCAACGCCTACTTCGAGAAGGACAACGATGCCTCAGAGGGTAGTAAGGGCGACTTCATCTTCCGCGACAAGGACGATGACTTCGAATACATCTCCATCATGTTCGAGATGAAAAACGAGAGCGACACCACTGCCACTAAGCACAAGAACGAGGACTTTCTGAAGAAACTCGACGAAGACCGCCGCAAGAAAGGTTGTGAGTATGCCGTGCTGGTATCACTCCTCGAGCCCGACAACGAGACCTACAACACTGGTATCGTAGACATGTCGCATCGCTACGAGAAGATGTACGTCATCCGTCCCCAATTCTTCATCCCTATCATCACGCTGCTTGTTCAGGCAGCCAAGAAGAGTCTGGAGTATAAGCGCCAACTGCAGATTGCCCAGAGCAAGGAGGTCGATGTCACCAACTTCGAGACCAAACTCAATGAGTTCAGAGACCTGTTCGGCAAGAACGTCAAGAACGCCCACGACCGTTTCCATGATGCCATTGCCGCCATCGATAAGTCGATAGCCGACCTTCAGAAGGTAAAGGACAACCTCCTCAAGAGCGACGACCATCTCCGTCTTGCTAATGGTAAGGTCGACGACCTCACCATCCGCAAGCTTACCTATAAGAATCCCACCATGAAGGCTAAGTTCGATGAGGCCCGCGACGTCGCTGAAGAGATAAAATAACCACATTTCCCCTCAAATCCTTGGTGGTTTGAGGGGAATGTTTTATTTGCAACGAAACCATTTACTAAAACGAAATAGTATTGTTTGTTTCTTCTATTACTTCAAATGAAGAGAGTTGATATATAGAAGTATCTTATCATAGAACTGATTTCCTCTTCCCTTCAGATTGTCCCTATAATATGCAGCTTTAAATTGCTTGATGGTCATTTTCTTGTATTTGTTTAAAGCACCGGCATTCATTCTTCTGAATTCATCAAAACGAGGTAAGTACTCTAGACGCGTATTATCTGTTATGTCAACATCTATGCCTCTTGCTTCCTCAGAAGGTTGTTCATCATTCTCATCGAACGGGTTTCTCCATGAAGATAGATGCCTCTCAGCTTCCTCAGCCGAAGAGAATTGACATGGCACAAGCCTTTCCATCTCAATACAGTCTTGGCTAGGGTTGTACATGAAAACAGAAACGCCCCACTTGTTCCCAATACGATATGCCATCATTCCATAGTAACAGGCTCCCATTCCTTTTATTATCAACTCATCATATGGAAAGGGTTCTTTATCGAGTGCCCTCCACATTAATGAACCATTGTTACCATAGTCTGCCATGTTGGGCAAGGTAAATATGCCATATTTTCCTTCGTGTCTTAGTGCTAGTGTGTCATATGTCCAATGGTCAGTAAAAGGTATCCACCTTAGATTCTCGTCTTCGTTTGTCGGTTGGAACATCCACTCGCCTTTAACAAGAGCCACATCTCCACACGATGTTTTAATATAATTCTTTTGAACCTTTGGCTTGGCGGCAACGATCTCCACTTTCATATCAATATTTAGTTGTTGGGCGATTGTGCAAAGGTCGCAGACTTTCTTCTCTGTTGAGGTCTTTGTCACAAGATAATAGCCTTCTCCCACTTCTTTCTGACTCATTCTGTAACCAGGGTCTTTAGCCTCTCTCTTATCGAGGAGTAGAATGTCTTGACTACCAATACCAATGATACCGAGGTCTGCAACTCTTTTTACACCAACTTTCTTAATGGCCAAAGCTAAAGTGTCACATGCATTGCTCTCTTCAATCACCGTACCATCACTGAATGTCACTCGGATTTTCTTACCACATTGTCTCTTCATATCTTTATCGTTTAATAATTATATTTGAAACCAAAGGTAATAAATGCCCTCCAAATATCCAAATAATTAATGATAAAAAATATTAAGCCAAATAATTTACTATTTTCACCTATTTATATATAATCCACAATATGATTAAACAAGGGAACCGCGTTATAATGAAAAAGTACTTTTTTAGAGAACTATATGGGATTCATATAAGATATAATGGTCGATAACATTTTTCTCTTCAAATCCTTGCATGTTTGAAGGGAAATGCTTATCTTTGCAACGTTATTTATAACTTAAGAACTTAAGATATACAAATATGACTACTGATGAAGCGCTTACCAAACAGGTGAACGATATCCTTCAAGATGAAAATGTAAACCGTCAGGTTCGAATTGATACAGTCGAAAAGCAATTTGCCGTAGACAATATGTCCAGCGCAATTGTTTATAAACTCATTGGCGACTTATGCTATCCTGATGATGCATGGTATTCATCAGAATACTATGCAAAAGCAATAGAAATATGGGCGTCTCAAGGCGTTGAAACCATAGATTTGGCAGAGATATGTGAACGAGCAGCAAAATCCTTTGTCGCTATTGCAGAATTTGAGGAAGCAGAGGGATACTATCTTAAGGCATTGAAGTTGAAGGAAAAGTTTTTGGGCGAAGGTCATTCAAGTTTGGCTTCACTTTATAATGAGATAGGTATTTTCTATCAGTATAATCCAGAAAAAGCTATACCTTATTATCAGAAAGCCTTGGATATCTGGAAAAAAGAGGCTGACATAGATCCTTTTGATATTTCAACTTCATATTATAACATAGGTGCAGCCTATGTAAAGCTACATGATTATTCAAAAGCACTTGAATATCTGAATCAGTCGTTGGATATTCGTACAAGAGAATATGGTGAGATGAACCCTTATGTGGCACTTGTTATAGGACAAATAGGCGGTGTCTATTTTGAACAAGAAGATTTTGCTAAAGCCTTCGAACTGTTCTCAAAAGCATATGACATTTTAAAAAAGACGGTAACCGCTAAAGATCCATGTACAAAGCAAATGAAGAAGAATCTGGATGCAGCTAAGAAAAAAGTGTGTGATAATAAATGAATATGTTATCCTATTAAGTGCTAAAAAATATTTTTTTTTCCTTTGTTATACCCAAAGTATCAATAATAACATGTATTTTTGTAACCATTAAATAATTGAGTTATGGAAATAGTAAATAAAGAAAATGCAATTCGTAGCATAGTGAAGAGCGCAGTTAAAGCGTATGCTAATGGATTCTCAACGCGTCACCTTTCTGAACTTGATAATGAGAATGGTGTAATTAATATGAAGATACACAATGTATTCATTGCAGCGCTTGGGAAAGAAATCCAGTATTATTCTGCTCTTGCTCGTTCTCTTGATAGTTCCCTTGGAAATATGCTTGAGAGTATGGCAATTAGTATTGCCGAACTAAATTATAAGGTAAGTCAACACGTGGAGGGTACCTTGTATAGAGAGCAAACTGATTATATTGCCGAGTTGTTGGAACAGTATAAGAGAAGCGAAAATAGAAGGATCCCTAAAATTGAAGACTATCAAGGTATTACACAAAAGAAAGGTACAGCCAGTACGAAACGTCATGAAAGTGATTATTACTTGGTAGACGAAGAAACAGGTATGCATTATTTGATAGAATTAAAGATTGGGGGAGATTTAGATAATAAGAAAGCCCGATCTGAGAAAGAAGCTTTGTTGGAACAATACTGCATTCTAACAAATAAATTGGGTGAAGAAAAAGTAAAAATCTTATTTGCTACAGCATATAATCGTTATGGTGAAGGTAGACCTTGGACACAGGGCCGTGTCCTTCAATTTTTCTCTCGTGATGAATTGTGCATTAGTCGAGACTTTTGGAATCTTATTTGCAAGTCTGAGCATGGCTATGATGTTGTAATAGATGAATATAAAAAAGATGCCCATTACATTAACGAGGCTTTAAATGAAATTAAGGACGCTTATTTACCAAACGAATAATGAAAGACCCTAATTGGAGAAAGTGTATTCTTAGGGATGATAGTCGGGATATTATTAAACGTATCCCTGATAACTCAGTTGATTTAATCTTAACAGATCCTCCATACAATCTTGGGCAGCACTCAACAGGTAATATCCCTCTGCCTGGTCGCTCTGCAATGAATAATGATGTTGCAGAATGGGATATGATAGATTTCAATCCAGAAGAGTGGGCTGATGAGTTTATCAGGATTCTTAAACCTACAGGGAATCTATTCATTTTCACTTCATACAACCAGTTGGGGCGTTGGTATAACTGTTTAGACCATAAGTTTGATACGTCAAACTTCATGATATGGCACAAGACAAACCCTGCGCCTAAAATTTTCAAGGCTGGTTTTTTGAATAGTTGTGAGATGATATTCACATGTTGGAACAAGAAGCATACATGGAATTTTATTTCTCAGGCAGAGATGCATAACTTCATAGAAAGTTCTATATGCATGAAACCAGAAAGACTGAGTAATCCCAAGCATCCTGCGCAGAAGCCTGTTGCTATATTAAAAAAAATGATAGAAATTGCATCTAATGAAAATGATATTGTGTTTGATCCATTTATGGGCGTTGGCTCTACTGGTGTTGCTGCGATAGATCTAAACAGGCGTTTTATAGGCGTAGAACTTGACAACGCATATTTTGATGCAGCCAGGAAGAGGATTGATAATGCATTGGCGCAAGGTAATTTATTTGCGCAGCCTATTACACCCAAACCACAAATTGAAAAAGAAACAAAAGAATTTATGGCAAGTGAACCTTTGGAAATACCAGTATCACCTATTCGAGAATTGAACTTATTCTTTAAGAAAGAGAATGAAGATGTGTCTCAGATGAAAATCAATCGAAACATTGCTTCAGATTTGTCTCCGATTATCAAATGGCCTGGTGGAAAAGAAAAAGAATTAAAATATATTATCCCTAATGCTCCCACGTTTAACCGCTTCATTGAACCCTTTGTCGGTGGCGGCTCTGTATTTATGGGAATAGAAGCTGAGGAATATCTTATTAATGATTTCTCCTCGGAGTTGATAGAACTTTATCGTTCAATAGAAAAAAACGACAAAGATTTCTTTATGTATACAGAAATGATGGATGCTTCTTGGAATAATGCTATCCAATTCTTTCATGCAAAAACGCAATTGAAAGATACTTATATAGGATATAGGAAAGCGCTCATCGGTAAAAGTGAACTGAAAGAATTTGTTCATTCATTCTGTCTAATCAACAAACAGGACATATTGAATATTATTGGAAATGATTTCTCATCATTACCGTGTATTTTGGTAAAAGAAATGGAAACGAACCTTTTCCGTAAGATGGTCCGAATGAGAGAACTTGAGATTGAAAAGCACGAACTTCCTGACAAAGATTTGGATGACAATATAGAAACAGCCATCAAGAGTGCTGTGTATATGAACTATCGCTATCTCTACAACAACAATGAGATATCCAATGACAATATCAAGTTGCATTGTGCTCTATTCTTCTTTATGCGAAACTATGCATACAGTGGAATGTTTAGATATAGCTCAAAAGGGGAATTTAATGTTCCCTATGGTGGTATCGCATATAACAGCAAATTTCTGAAAAAGAAACTGAACTACTACAAGTCCCAGGAGTTGCGCCAGCATTTCAGTAAAACAAAAATATATAATCTGGACTTTGAAGTATTCCTTCGTACAATTGCCCCTAGTGAAAATGACTTTGTATTTCTTGACCCTCCATATGACAGTGAGTTTAGTACATACGCTCAAAACGCATTTACACGAGACGATCAAAAACGTCTGGCAGATTATCTGATAAACGAGTGTAAGGCCAAATGGATGCTAATTATTAAGAATACGGATTTTATTTATAACCTATACAATAAAGTCGGTGTAAACATACGTACCTTTGATAAGGAATATGTAGTAAGCTTCATGAACCGAAACGACAAAAAAGTAACGCACCTTTTGATAACAAACTATTAGTATTATGGCGAGAATTACGGAAAGTCAATTGGTTCTTCCTGCACTTTATCTGATGTCTAAATCAGAAAGTGGGTTCATGAGTACAAGTGAATTGATTGCAAGATTGGCGACTGTTATGCATCCAACAGGTAAAGATGCACAAATACTTTCAGGAAGAACAGATACATATTTTTCTCAAAAAGTAAGAAATTTAAAGAGTCATGACACTCTAGTCAGGCAGAATTATGCTACACATTATGATGATGGATTTCAGATAACCCCTCAGGGAGTAGCTTTTGTAGAGGCGCATGAGGATGCAATCGATTATCTCATGAACAATGATTTTAATTATGAGGACGTGAAGACTGCTATTGATTATATTTCTTCATCTGGTAGAATACATATAATCCCTGTTGAAGAGATGATAACTGAGGGAAGGATTACCACACGAAATATTCAAGCACGAGAAAGGTCGTCAAGGCTAAGAACGATTGCAATAGAGCATTTCACCCACAATAATATGATTAGTTGCGATTGTTGCGGTTTTAATTTCCCAACAGTATATGGCCAAATCTATGGAAAGGATTGTATTGAAATACACCACAAAAAGCCATTATTTCAATATCAAGGCGACACATTTGATCAATTTGTAGAAAATGCGCTCAAAAATTTGCTTCCAGTTTGCCCCAACTGCCATCGTGTAATTCACAAAAACCATATTGGTAGTAATAATATTGATGAATTTTTGAAAGAAATGCAACAAAGATTTGTATGATTTTTTTGTCAAAATTGTTCTATGATGATTACTATAATGAGCAGTGGATAAAAAACCGCTGCCCATTATTTGTGTTACTTCATTTTCAACCATTTGTTTTTTGAAATTCACCATATATTTCATCAGCTAACTTGTCTGTGAAAAACTGACGGAAAGGTTCATAATCATCTCTTGATATGAATTCCTCATCACATTCTTCAATATCTTTTTTAGCAATCTCTAATAAACGCTTTTCGATGAATTCATATAACGTATCCTGCCATGAGATGGATATGTCGTGGTTTGAAATTATCCAATCAAAGACATCCTCTCGCGTGCTGTCCCATCTTCTGATGTATTTAAGTAGATCATCATCACTCATCCCTTTTGTTAACTGCATCTTTGGTGGCATTATATCGTCTGGGATATAGACGATATAGGCATCGTCAAAACAATAGCCATCACCGTATGTTTCCATCAAGTAATCAACATCGCTGATATTCCAAATTTTACCTTCGTCACCAGGGTTGGGCTCAAAGCATGGGTCTCTTTGGAATAAGGTAAAGAAGACATTGGGGAAAATCTCATCGTAGAATAGCTGGAATAGATTATCATCACTATCCTCGAGAATCGGCATCAGCCCTCGAGAGAGATCACCATCATACTCCTTAACGATCTTTTTAAGCGTTTCATGTTCTTCGTCCGTGAGTTCGATTTCTACCTCATACTCCTCGTCTTTGTAGTAATAATTACCATCAACCCAAACTTTAAATGTATATTCCATATAGTAACTAGTTTTTATTTCCATTCTTTTGGTATTGGACAATTATATTCTTCGCCAGTGAGTTCTATGTCGCCTGGTTCATCTTCTTCGCTTTCTGCATAGTAGTCCATGTACTCTTTCTCATAAAACTTATAGGCAGCAGAACGCAACTCGGAATTAATTGTCTCATACAGATCAGGGAAATCGTCGGCTACAATCTCTCTGAGATCATTGCACTCTGGATATTGCTTAATGAGCGTCTTTATCTTTTCAAGTTCATCATCGTACAATGATAACTTAATGGGGTGGGTTTTCTTATTATAAGTGCCAATGATGATTCCATTGACTTCATATTCTTTTCTTTCCATATATGTTATTTGTTTAAATATTTTTCAATATACTCTTTGGCATATTTCTTCAGTTCATTGCCTTCGAGGATCTGGATGTGGCCAGCGAGACCGATATAGAAACGGCCGATGCCTTCCATGCTGCAAACATCGGTTGTAAAATACCAGATGTTATTGTCGCCTTTAAGGGCTGTTATGCTATCCTTGGCTCTGGGGTATTCCTCTATGAGCAGATTCTTGGCCATTAAGTCGAGTTGGAGTGAGATGCGGGTGGTGGTATTGCCGCTCATATGGAAGATGTCAACCTTCACAGCCTGATGGCTGGCCATATTTTTCCATGGCTCATCTTCGAGAATCTCTACATAGCCGATACGATTTATGCTGAAAATGCGTACGCCCTTCTTGTCGATATCGTAGCAGATCACCAGACCGTCTTCAGACTTGATGTCGTAGGCTTCTACATGACGGTCGCTGACGGTGCCACCGTTGTTTGAGGCATACTGATGGAGGATGACGCAGCGTTTTTGGGTACAGGCATGCTGCAGACGCGATACGATGGCAGCTTTGTCTTTGTTTTGGAAAACCTTACGGTCGATCAGTTGCAGGCGCATCTCCTCAGGCATGATCCTCGACTCGGCATTGACTCGGAGATAGGCTGTGCCGTTAAGTTCGACAACCCGATAGGGATGAGGCTCCACATGAATGGCCACGACAGTATTGTCGTAAAGGGCCTCGATACGTAGATAGGGTAGGGCGTCCACTCCGAATTGTTTCTTGGCCACATCCTGAACATAGCGCATATAAGCATCGATGGTCTGTGTCTTCAGATGGTGCATGTCATTGTCGAGCCCCACTACATAACCTTGGTCGTTCACACCCAGATAGAGCGTTCCGCCGGTGGTGGAGTTGAGAAAGGCGCAGATGCCTTTCATCACGTTCATGTTTTGGGCATACTCATCGGGCTGCATATTGTTATCGGGGGGAAAGACAATAGAGGTCTTGAACTCGAGCGTGCCGCTTTCCACACCAAGATAGATGCCCTTGTCGGCTTCAAGGTCGGCATCGTTCTCTGTCTCCATCGAGAGGGTACGGATAATCTCACGACGGATCACGTTGAGGGCAGAACCGGAAAGGGTGCCCTGCATGGAGTTGGCGGTCTGGATGAGTCGGGCGAGTCGTGCCAGCTGTGGCAGTGATTCCTCGAAGCTGCTTATGGCATCGGCCAGTTTCTCTGAGTTGTCCTTCCGACCATATTCTTTCAGAAGATCAATGATGGATAGTCGGATGAGGGTTGACTTAGCTTTGCGGTATTCCTCATCTGGATCGAGCCTGATGGCGCTGATATCCTCCCCATTGACAAACTGGATGAGTGCTCTCAAATAGGTGCGGGCGAAACTGATATAGGAGGCAGACAGGTCGTCGCCAATCATCTCTGCCATTACGTTGGCGTTGGCCAGATAGCGGAAACGGTCTGAGGGTTTCAACAGGGATTTCTGATAGTCGAAGAGCAATCGTAGCAGTAGTCGTATCAGTGCGGGACTGAGTTCCGTCGTATCTTCTTCCTCACGCTGGTAAACGGGAGCTTCTGTGAATTCTGCAAAGGTGCGGATACAGTCGTGACGGACAGTCTTCTCATCGAATTGTTGTTCAGTGTCGCCTTTTACATAACCACGGATCAGTCCATAATATTTCCCTTGGCCGAAGTCATTGATGGTGATGATGGCAAAGTCACCCCTGTGATAATCACTCTTACCTTCAACGCGAATGGCAACTCCTATCTCCGTGAGCCACTCTGTGTAAGCAGGTTTGTCGTCGATGAGCTTGGCTGTCATGCTGTCGCCGTCGAAGTTGACGCATTCTTCAGTGTATTCCATGAAGAACTTGATCAGCTGGTCCTGGATGCTGAAGATGCCGTGATAGGGATTCTTGACTGTAGCTGTGAGATAGTCGCCCACATGGAAATATTGTGCAAGCTCGTCTGAATAGTAATAGACGATGCTCGGACGGTCATATTTGATGATGCCCTCTATTTTATGGTAGTTGGGATCAACGGTTTCAACCCATACGTCATGGCTTACTCTTGTCACTTTCACAATCACTTCGTCGCCTTCTTCATATGCTTTCAGTTTGTGGACAGCGGGTTTGTTGTGTACTCTGGCCTGCTCGAGAATAAAATCCTTGGTATACTCGTCCATGTCGACCACGCTATTGGAAAGACTTTGCTTGAGCTTCTGTCCGGAGACTGTTCTGAGTGTAATGCCGATGCCGGTATCGAGCGAATTGGTACCTGAGTTGATAAGCTTTTTGGAATCCGCCATGTTGTCGTGAGTCAGCATCAGGGCATTCTTCGTCAATATGGCCGTGCCGTATTTGGTGAGTATCTGAGGCTTGGAGAGAGGATCATCGAAATGGGCCAGTTTACAGGTGTTGTGTACAAAGAGCTCTGTGCCCAACTTATCGAGGTCCTTCCATGTGAATCCAAGAAAGGTCACTTTCTCATGGCAGATGCGCTGCATCACGGTTCTGACGATGAGGTCTGAGAGAGTGGGGTTCATCTGGCGCAGACCGTTCATGAAAGCCACATAGGCTGCCAATGCCAGAGGATGATCACCGTCTGCCAGTAGATAGGTGGCGAGCATACTGACGTTCGCTGTTAGTATCTGGCGTTCCTGTTCGTCGGCAAAGACCGGACGTTCCGAGATATCCCGCAACAGGTCGCTGATACGTTCTCGGAACAGTTCGATGGTGGTAGCGTAGAAAGCATCTTTGCTTCCTTTCTCATCTGAGTCGCGCAGATAGGCCTGGAGCTTTTCGAAGTTGTCGTCGATATACTCTTTTTTCAGGTCGAGCCAAAGTGGTGTCTTTTCGGTTGTAGCCATAATATTGATTGTTTTATCTGGCAAAGATAGGGATTATTCTTGAAACAAACAAATATCTGAAAGGATTTCTTTCAAAATCCCTTTATGTTTTTTGACTGTAACACTGTAACGCGAAACGGTTGTGATTGCCAAAATATGGACGATAACGGCATGAGTCGTTATATGGAGAACAATGATGAAGAGGGGTGGGAATAGAATAGCAAATGGGCTCGCTGTCTCAGCGAACCCTGTATGCTAATTCACAAACCTAAAAGCATTATTCAAATGAAAAAGATAACTAACTATAAACCCTAATTAAATATGA
>CACYXI010000083.1 GCA_902778265.1 uncultured Bacteroidales bacterium
CTTAGCGAGGTCAGCGATAGCGTGAACGGCAGCAATCTTCATCTCCTCGTTGATGGCGCGAGCGTTTACGTCGAGGGCACCACGGAAGATGTAAGGGAAACCGATAACGTTATTGATCTGGTTTGGATAGTCAGAACGGCCTGTTGACATGAGTACGTCTGGACGTGCTGCCATTGCATCCTCGTAAGAAATCTCTGGTGTTGGGTTTGCACAAGCGAACACGATAGGGTTCTTAGCCATAGAGCGGATCATATCCTGAGATACGACATTACCCTTAGAAAGGCCGAGGAATACGTCAGCACCTACCATTGCCTCCTCGAGAGTGTGAACGTCGCGACGGTCTGTTGCGAAGAACTTCTTCTGTTCTGTGAGGTTTGGACGGTCAGATGTGATAACGCCCTTAGAGTCGAGCATGAGCACGTTCTCTCTCTTTGCGCCGAGGGCGATATAGAGCTTTGTACACATGATAGCAGCAGCACCTGCACCTGATACAACAATCTTCACCTCGTCAATCTTCTTGCCTGCAACCTCAAGGGCGTTGAGCAGACCTGCAGAAGAGATGATAGCAGTACCGTGCTGGTCGTCGTGCATAACTGGAATATCGAGAGACTTCTTCAGGCGCTCCTCAATGTAGAAGCACTCAGGAGCCTTGATGTCCTCAAGGTTGATACCACCGAATGTTGGGGCAATCTTCTCTACAGCCTCACAGAACTTCTCAGGATCCTTCTCGTCAACCTCGATGTCGAATACGTCCACGCCACCGTAGATCTTGAAGAGCAGACCCTTACCCTCCATTACAGGCTTGCCTGACATTGCACCTATGTCGCCAAGACCGAGCACCGCTGTACCGTTAGAGATTACGGCAACGAGGTTACCCTTGTCTGTGTACTTGTAAGCTGCATCTGGTGTTTCCTGAATCTCAAGACATGGGAACGCTACACCCCTCAATCTTTCCTGGACGGCCGGTCTCGTGATACTGGAGAGCAGCCTCTTTAGTGATTTTTACCATTTTCTTTTTCTATTGAGTTGTTTTTATGTAATTTACTATTTAACTATTTACTATGTACTATTTATTTACTATTTTTTTGTATTTACTATTTTATAGCTTGCCAATAGCACATTCAATTATCCATTATTAATTATCAATTAGAACTTTGTCATGAAAACAAAGTTCTTATTGCTTCCTCCACCTTGCTTACGGGATGAATGCGAATACTGTATTTCTTTCCCTTCAAGGCATTGGAGTTGCGTTTCGGAATGATGATGTCCGAAAAACCGAGTTTCTCAGCCTCCGCTATGCGCTGCTCTATGCGACTTACAGGACGAACCTCGCTGCTCAGTCCCACCTCACCGCACATGCACCAGCCTTCTTCTATCGGAATATCCACGTTGCTTGAGAATACCGATGCTATCACGCTCAGGTCCATCGCCATATCCGTAACCTTCAATCCGCCCGCAATGTTGATGAACACATCCTTCTGAATAAGCTTGAAGCCAACTTTCTTCTCCAGAACGGCAAGCAGCATGTTCAATCTGCGCTGGTCGAAACCCGTTGCCGAGCGTTGCGGAGTACCGTATGCCGCCGTGCTTACCAGCGCCTGTGTCTCCACAAGGAACGGTCGCATACCTTCCACGGCTGCCGATATGGCTATACCGCTCATGCCTGCGCGTTCGTCTGATAGAAGCAACTCCGAAGGATTCGTCACCGGACGAAGACCATTCTGTAACATCTCGTAAATGCCAAGCTCCGAGGTAGAGCCGAAACGGTTCTTTATCGAGCGCAGTATGCGGTAGATGTTCTGGCGGTCGCCCTCAAACTGAATAACGGTATCCACGATATGCTCAAGCACCTTCGGCCCCGCTATCGTTCCCTCCTTATTTATATGTCCTATCAGAATGACAGGAATAGCACTCGTCTTAGCAAAGCGGAGTAGGGCAGAGGCACACTCCCTAATCTGCGTCACGCTACCAGGGGCAGACTCCACATCCTCCGTCTCCATCGTCTGTATGGAGTCGATGACTATCAATTCGGGAGCCACAGCCTCAATCTCCTTAAAGATGTTTTCTAGCGATGTCTCACAGAGTATCATAACGTGCTCGCCTGCATCGGGTGCAAGGCGCTCGGCACGCATCTTGATCTGATGTGCCGACTCTTCACCGCTGACATACAGCACACGGCGTTCCGTCATCTGCACTATCGTCTGGAGCGTCAGCGTACTCTTTCCTATGCCCGGATCACCGCCAAGCAGTATGATGCTGCCTGGCACAATGCCACCACCCAGCACTCGGTTCAGCTCCGCGTCGTGCGTGTCAATCCTCGGCTCTGCCTTTGTGGATATGTCGCGAAGGCTCACGGCACGTGCCGCCTTACTTGCACGGAGCGATGTGGTGGCAACAGACGACGCAGCCTTACGTGCAGACTTGACAGGCGACTCGGCAGAGATACGTACTTCCTTGAACGTATTCCACTGACCGCAGGACGGACACTTGCCCATCCACTTAGCCGACTCTTGTCCGCAATAGTCACAAACGTATGCTGTCTTATCCTTTGCCATGCCTATTTAGTGCATAGTTCATAGTGCATAGTGCATAGTTGGTAGGCGCACGCCGATTAACTATGGACTAATTCACGGTGCATAGTTAGTTGGTAACTATGAACTATGAATTATGAACTATGAACTAATTGAGCTGCAAAGTTAATCAAAAAATCCCGAAACAAGAAAGAAATGTCACGTTTTTGCCGATTTTAATTAAAAATATTCGCTTTTTTGCTATTTCTACTTGCTATTTATTATGAAATGAAAATATTTTTTCAAAAAGTGTCAGTGGGACTTGCTCTTTGCTTGATGAGCCTTAGCGAGAAATAAATTAAACGCAAAGCCGCCAAGTCGCAAAGTTTTTTATTCCTGAACACAGATTGCACAGATCAAAGGGATTATCTCGCTTGCGCTCGTGATTAATATCCCTAAAATCCCGAATATCTGTGGTTCTTTTTTTTGAACACTGAACTCACGAAAAGAACGAAAGAATTTCGTTTATTCTGTGTTTTCCGTGTTCAAATCATTCTCTGCGTCTTCGCGTCTTTGCGTTTCAAATCACGTTTATTATAATGTCATTACACGTTTCATCTCCAGATTCTCGTAGCCTTCAGGACAATGGGTTGAAAGATAGACCGTAGGATTCTGGCGGATGAACTCACGAACACGATCGAGAGTTTCGCGGGCTGCGGTCTGATCCTCAAAGATCATCGAGAGCTTGTTTGCCTTTAAGGCGGCATCGCAATAGGTCACATCGCCGTGCATCATATAGTAGAGACCATCCAGTTCTGCTATGATGATACTGTTGCCCTTGGTATGCCCCTTTGCCTCAATGAACCAAACACCCTCGGCAACCTTCTCTGCATGAGGGAAGTTCTTGTATGAGTCACGATACTCTGCACGCACTATGTTCTCACCGCTCAGCTTCATTGCATCGGCATCTTCCGGCGAGATATACACCTTGGCATTTGGGAAATACTGCAAGGCTGCCGTGTGGTCGGGATGCTTGTGGGTGATGAGAATCTTCGTCACCTGTTGTGGCTTGTAACCCAGTTCGGTGAAAGCTTCCATATAGTCCTTCAGCTTCTCGCCTATGTAGAGCGGTGCGCCGAGTTTCTTGGCAGGAGCCTTCATGTCGTTCTGGAATCCAGTATCCACGAGTATCACCTCGTTGCCCATGTCAATGAGGAAGTTCTGGAGACTGCTGCGGTAGATTACTTGTTCGTCTGTGTTCTCTTTGCCTTCACCGCCGAAAGCAAATTGCTGGTTCATAAAACCGTGGTCGAACATTCGTATTGCCTTGATTTCCATAGTATAATTGTTTGGATTAGTATATTTACCTTCTATTATTTTGCCAGTTCCTTCTCTATGCTCTCTTCCATTTCCTTCGGCTCTGTAGTAGGTTCGAAACGGCTGATTACATTGCCTTCTCTGCTGATGAGAAACTTGGTGAAGTTCCACTTGATGTCAGGTTTTGATGCGTAGTCTGGATCTGCCTTGGTGAACATCTCATCAAGGATTTGGGTGAGTCTATGTTCTGGATTGAAACCAGCGAAGCCTGCCTTGCTCTTCAGCCATTGGTAGATAGGATGAGCACCATCGCCATTGACCTCAATCTTCGACATCAGAGGGAAGGTGACACCATGATTCAGACGACAGAACTCCTCTATCTGCTCGTCAGTACCAGGTCCCTGATGGCCGAACTGGTCACATGGAAAACCGATGATTACAAGTCCTTGGTCTTTATACTTTTGGTAAAGGGCTTCCAGACCATCATACTGAGGAGTGAAACCACATTTGCTTGCCGTGTTGACAATAAGTAGCACTTTGCCTTTGTAGTCGGCAAAATTCACTTCCTTACCCTTGTTTGACAGGGCGGTGAAATCATAAATCGTATTCATATCGCTTGCATTACCATTGTATGACAGTAAAGTCATGATTACCGTCATAATCAAATTACAAAAATGTTTATTCATAATCACCATAATTCCACTTGTCGGCAAGCTTGTTCCAGCCATTCAGGCGGTCATACGCCGAGAATGCGAAGTGCTGCTTACTGTTACCAAACCATACTGCGCCAAGATAGGCGAACTGCTTCATTGCTTCTTCTTTTGTCATAATCAGTTTTTGTTATAAAGGTTAATAATTATGTTAGCTATTTACTATTTAGCTATTTACTATTTACTAATTATCTGTTTTTTTTTTACTATTTAGCTATTTACTATGTACTATTTATTTACTATTTCTTATCGCGGTAGGCATTTACTATTTGTGATTGGCGAAAATAGTAAATCAACCAAATAGTACATAAATAGTACATAGGAACTTGCTTTAGCTTGATGAGCTTTAGCGAATAAATAGTAAAATAGTAAATTTAGTACATAGTCAAATAGTAAATAGTAAATTTGTTCTTGCTTCTGGCTGCAAAATTACAATGTTTTTGCAAATAAAAGCAAACCGAAACGAAACAAAAACCGATCGAAACGAAACAAATCCGAAAAATTTTAGTATCTTTGCACCCAAAATATGCCCGATTATGTATAGCTTGAAAGAATATTGGCAACTGAGAGACCTGCCTTTACCCAAAGGTGAGTGGGACGGAAACGTAATCTGTCTGGAAACCAACGTGGAGTGGACCTTCGGCGCAAACGAAACGCATGGCTTCCTGTCGTGCTACACGTTCACCATCGTCACGAGCGGCTGGGTCACCATTATCTACCACAACAGCGAGATAACCCTCAATGAGGGTGATCTGTACACATATTCCCCAGGCATGGAGGTCACCGTACTGTCGGCTTCCGAGGATTATCGCGGCATCTGCCTCCTTGCCGACGAGCGTTTCACGCTCAGCCTTTCAATGGTGCGCAACGCCGTCCGCACCGCCTATTTCACCGTCGTAGAACTCACCTCGCCCGTGCTATCGCTTAAGCCCGACGACCTCTGCCGACTGCGTGAACTCATGCTGATGGCCATCCGCTATCAGCAGTCAGGCATAACCCACTCAAACGAAAGTCTCCAGATGCTCTACAGTCTTTTTCTGCTCGACCTCTCAGCCATACAGGAGCACAGCATCCGCGAGCACCGCCTCCCCAAGCGCGTAGAAGAGATATTCCTCGGCTTCCTCAGTCTGCTGCCCCAGCACTTCATTGAGCACCACGACATCGGTTTCTACGCCTCCCGGCTCTGCATCACCACCACCTACCTCTCACGCATCGTCCGACAGGTGTCAGGCGGACGCACCGTCATCGACTACATCAACCAGTTCCTGCTCATGGAGGCCACCTTCCTCTTGCGCCAGACATCCATGAGCATCAGTCAGATAGCCGAGCAGCTCCACTTTGCCGAGACCACCACCTTTGCCCGATTCTTCCAGCGCATGAAGGGCATGAACCCGAAGGAGTTCAGATCACCCCTGTCTCGGCATCAAAGGCGCAATAAATGAAAGAAGAATAATCCCTTAATTTCTTAATCTAATTACGCTGTCATTCTGAACTCATTCGGCGTCATGCCTGTCCTCGACTTGAACAGTCGCGAGAAATGCTGCGGATACTCGAAACCGAGCTGATAGGCAATCTCGCTAACCGACATACGGGTATCGACGAGCAACTGCTTTGAGCGGTCGATGACGGCATCCTGAATATGACGCTGGGCGGTAGTGCCCGTTTCCTTGCTGATGAGGTCGCCGAAGTAATTGGGCGACAGGCACACCTTGCTTGCGAAATATGCCACGGTAGGCAATCCGTTACGCTCTGGATGCCCTTTCTCGAAATACTCGCGAAGCAACTGCTGAAATGTGCTGAGAATATCACTATTCACCTTATGGCGCGTGATGAACTGGCGGTCGTAATATCGCATACAGTAGTCGAGCAACAGACCGATGGCATCGGTTATTAGCGTCTGCGAATGACGGTCGATAGGATGCCGCAGCTCCTCCTCAATTCTATCGAAAAGCTCCACCACCATGCGTTGCTCACGCTCAGAGAGATGCAGGGCCTCACGCTGGACGTAGTCGAAGAACGTATAGCCATGGATGCGTTGTGCGAGCTGTGTTCCGTAGAGCAGATCGGGATGGAACAGCAGTCCGCGTGAGGGCGGCATAGGGCGGCTCTCGTCCCATTCCACCTCTACCGCCTGACCAGGTTTGAAGCTCACCACTGTACCCTCCTGATAGTCGTATTTCTCGCGTCCGTAGCGTATCGAACAGCCGTCGCCCTGCTTCAGAAACAGAGCGTAGAGACCATAGTTGAGTCGCGAATGGTTCAAACCACTTGACATCGGGTTATCGTGGTTTACCACCGTCACCAACGGGTGCAGCGTCTCACAGCCATTCAACTTGTTATACGCATCCACGCAGTCTATCTCAAAAATCCTTTCTGTCATAGTTATTTCAGGTTCTCGTTAAAGAATGCCTCCAACTTGTCGTATGGAATCTTTCCGTTCTTGTCGTCGTAGAGGTCGGTGTGAACGGCACCGGGGATTATCATCAGTTCCTTATTGCCCACAACTGCGCTCTGTCCCTCAACGTGCTTGCCCGTCATCTTCTCGAAAGCATACTCTGAGAAATAGCGTGAGTGTGCCTTCTCGCCGTGAATGAGCAGCACAGGGTTTTCAATCTCATGCGCCCAGGCAAGCAAAGGCTGATTGAGGAACGACTGGCAGCCTGTGGTATTCCACCCGTCGTTAGAGTTACCCGAGCGCTTGTGATAGCCGCGCGGAGTCTTGTAGTAGTCATAGTAATCCTTCACGAATTGCGGAGCATCATCTGGAAGCGGGTCGATAACGCCACCCGCACGCTTATAGGTGCCTGTGCGATAGTCCTCCGTGCGCTGCTGTGCAATAGCCTTACGCTTCTCCATGCGCTTCTCCTTGGTGTCCTCGCTACCGAAATAGCCCTCCACGGTCACCTTGCTCATGTCGTACATCGTAGATGCCACCGTAGCCTTGATGCGTGGGTCGAGAGCAGCCGCATTTACAGCCATGCCACCCCATCCGCAGATGCCTATGATGCCTATTCTCTCCGCATCCACATTCTCCTGAACAGAGAGGAAATCAACGGCTGCGAGGAAGTCCTCGGTGTTGATGTCGGGCGATGCCATCTGTCGAGGCTCACCGCCACTCTCGCCCGTGTAGCTTGGGTCGAAGGCTATGGTAAGGAATCCGCGCTCTGCCATGTGCTGGGCATAGAGACCGCTTGTCTGCTCCTTCACAGCCCCGAAAGGACCGCTGACGGCGATAGCAGCCAGTTTTCCCTCGGCATTCTTAGGCGTGTACATGTCGGCAGCCAGTTCGATGCCGTAGCGGTTCTTGAACGTAACCTTCTTGTGGTCAACCTTATCGCTCTTCGGGAACACCTTATCCCATTCCTGTGTCAGTTCCAATGTCGTATTCATATCATTTTCATTTTTTTGTTCCTTGTTCGTACAAGCCGTGAGCATCATGCCCAGAAAGCCTGCAAGTAATATCAATTTCTTCATAATACTATCTTTTTGCCATTCTTAATATAAATGCCTTTCGATGTGTTGTCTGCTCTCATGCCATTCAGCGAGTAACACGCATCCTGCCCCGCCATGCTGCGCACCTGTGGAATTGCAGTCGTTATATTAGTCAGCGACAGAGTGACGCTGATATTGCTCTCTCCAGCTTTGAGAAAAGCGCGAAGTTCACTCTCTGACAATCCGTCAATCCTGCCCAGACGAGTATAGCTCCATGAGTTAGAACCAAAGAACATACAGATGTTCGAGCCGTTGTAGAGAATGACATCGCCAGGCTGCGCATTAACCTGCTCATTGCTCGTAGGCAGCGAAAAGCCCAATGCGCCCCATATCTCGAAGCCGCCGCTACTATTAAGCGTAACGGTCACAGAACCGTTCTTCAGCTTCTCTATAAATGTCTGGGTTGCAGAATTGTTGACGAGTGTGGCAGAATGGGTTAAGCCACCAATGGTGATATATATTTTTTCCATATCCGTTTGGGTTACTGCAAAGTCGAGTTTAGGCAGCCAATCCTTTATCATATTGGCGCGGTTAGCATGGTTATTGGCGTTAATCCACAGCGCATCGCCCATCCATACAGCATTAGGAATAAGGCGTTTGGCATCTTTAACAACACCGTTTATGCCGCTCGAATGGCTTGACACGATGAGCGCCACGTGCTTATCAGCCATCTTTGAAGCATTGTTGAAGAGGTACGTCTGCATAATGGCAGCCATCTGACTCCACCACAGCGGTGTCACGATAATGATATTCTGGTATGCAGAGAGGTCGGTGATGCTCACCGGGTCGATAGCAGGATAGCTGTCCGCATCGTCGGGATTCGCCTTTATGGCATTCAGCAACTGCGTGCCGATAGCATAGTTGTTAGCCTCATACTTCTGCGTCTTATCCTTTGGCTCGATGCGCATCACATCAGCCTCCGTCTGCGCCCTCAACGACTCTACAATCTCCTGACAGTTACCCGTATAGCTGTAATACACCACGAGCGTCTTTGCGCTCACGTTCATGCTCAACATCAGGAGCATCATGCAGATTGCGGAAATAAACTTCTTCATATTCTTAACGTTTTTGTTTCTGGGTGCAATTCTGTGCAAGCCGAGAGCAGAGCCAAAACTCGTTTGAGCTATGCCGAGGCGCCGCCAGAATCGCATTCTGTTTACTGGGTGCAAAGGTACGCATTTATTTCCATCCACCGCTTACCCAAATCATGGAAAGGATTACCAATATTACGGATTGCCCTAAATCTTTCTAATAAGTAAGTGACCAAATTTAATTCTTGATTATAAAAATATTCTGTATATTTACTTATTCTTTCTTTGGAAAAATCACACCGTTACTTCGATCTAAATCCCATCTGGACCAAGTGTTTTTGGGGGGTGAGAATAATATTTTGTTTAATTATCTGCCTACAAAGATACGCAATTATCCCCACATCGCCAAAAAAATATCGGTAATTTTATTATCGTATTCCCGACTTTTGTTTGTGAAATTAACAAAACAAGAAAAAGACCTTGAACCTCGAAGAAATCGGCGACCAAAGGGAATGTCAAAAGACAATTACCTTTTTGCGTGGTCAAATGGTCAAACAGTCAAACATTTTTTAACATAACCCCTGTTTCCTGTTTCCAAGCTCTATTATTATAATAATAATTAATTATTATTATAATAATAGATTAGAATGCTAAGAGAGAGAGGGTATTACTAAAAAATGTTTGACTATTTGACCATTTGACCTTTTGGGGAACAATTAACTCTACACACAAATTGAAATGTTAATTGATTTTTAACGCTTTGTTTCTGACATTTCCTTGGATATCAAACAGATAACATTTTTTAAGTAAATGATGTATATGTTTTTTCTCATATTTTTTCTGTGTGTGTAATTATTTGAGTAACTTTGCACTCAGAAATCAGGTGATGAGTGTTAGGTGATGGCGGTCACGCTTTCCAATCCAAGGCCACGAAAGGAAAGTAAATGAAAAATGAACAATGAAAAATTATAAAATACAGGTCACGTTTTCCAATCAAAGGCCCATAAACGGAAATAGTAATTTGTATTTTTCATTTTTCACTTTTCATTTTTTCATTTAAACTCAGGTTCGCTTCTAATCCGCTTCTAATTCGCTTCTAATTCGCTTCTGATCCGTTCCTAAGAGTAGGCTAAAAATGGGACTTACATGGGATTTTGTCCTCTGCTTTACAGTCCCGTCGCCTGACGATATTCCTGTAGCTTGTTCTGGTAGTCGGTGTATGCATCCACACGCTTGTCGAGGCGCTTGAACTTGACGTAGGCATTCGGGAATATCTCGCTCAGTCGTGGCTGATACTCTGCCAATAGGTCGAGAGTGGCTTGGTCGGAGTGGTGTTGACGATGAACAGGGCATAGTTGGCACCTGCCATCTGTGGGGCGTAGGCATCCATGAAACGTGGTGATGAACAGCCTATGAAGCTCGTGATATCCACTATACGCTCATCTTTCTGCAATACGTGACGAACGGAATCGGCTATAACTTCCGTCTCTTTCATGCCCTTGCCGTCAGGAAGGAATATCTCTACTGCGAACTGATCGCGGTCAGCGTAGGGGAAGAGACGTATCTTCAGCGTTGGGACGATGATTGTGGATAGCAGGATTGTGCCGATGCCTCCTACGATTGTTAGCCAAGGATTCTTGAATGTCCATGCGAGTACGCGGTTGTATGTGTTCTGCACCCAATGCGTTATGGCGTTGCCGTCTGTGCTCACCTTATCGGGCTTGATGATGTGGACCTCAAGGAACGGAATAACCGTTACGGCGAGGATAAGCGATACCATCAGGTTGATGGTTATGGTCCAAGGGGAAAGAAGTAATTTCGCTCCAGACGCTAACCGACAATGGGGATGTTCAGATTGGTTATTCAGACAACGATATAGCCATTATAGACAGTTTCCAGAAACTGGCAGAGATAAGTGCAGCCCACGTGGAAATGAATGCCGTGGCTATCTGTACGCGAGGTAAGGCTATGGGTACTATAAACGGCAAGACGATAGAGGTGCATAAGAATCAGGTGGCAATTATTCCTCATGACGTAATGGTTACCGACCTGATGATTAGTCCCGATTTCGACATGAAGGTGATGCTCTTTACCAATCGCATCCTGCATAGCTTCTTGCATGAGAAGGTGAATATATGGAATGATGTGGTATATATTCATCGTATGCATGTAATCACGATGGAGGATGATGATCTCCGTTTCTATACGAATCTATATGAGATGTTAAGTTTGTGTTTCTATAAGGAGGAATGTTATCCTTTCCGTACAGATGTTATTCAGGCACTTTTAAGAGGGGCAATACTTGGACTTTGTGGCGCATTGAAGCATCGTATGCTTGACGATAAGGAATCCATAGTCAGAGGTACGGGCAATAATCATTTCCAGCGTTTCCTCTCCCTGTTGCATTCCTTGGAGGTGAAGCATCATTCCACGAAATGGTATGCCTCAGAACTGTGTATCACGCCTAAGTATCTTTCATTTATCTGTAAGAAGAACTCAGGCAAGACCGCAAGTGAATGGATTACGGAGCATGTAATGGAGGACATTCGCTATAATCTGAAACAGACGGATTATAGTAACAAGCAGATTTGTGATATGCTCGGTTTCCCTAACACCTCATTCTTCGTAAAGTATGTCAAGGATCATTTCGGTATGACACCGATGCAGGTGAGGATGGCGTGAGTGAAAGGAAAAATTAAAAATTAATAAGTAAAAAGTATGGATACAATATAATTAAGAAGTAATAAGTAAAAATTAAAAAGTATGATTACCATTTGTCGCTAATGTCTGTCGCGTAAAATACTAATCATACTTTTTACTTATTACTTTTTAATTTTTACTTTACTATCCATACTTTTTATTTTTAACTTTTTCCTTTTTACTTTATGTGGTAATCATACTTTTTACTTCTTAATTTTTACTTTTTACTTTATATTCTTTCCCGTTTTCCGCTTTTTTTCGTACCTTTGCACCGCGATGAAACGAAATTTTGTATTTATCATATTATTGCTTTCTGTACTCTCGTGCAATGTGTTCCTCATCTCGTGTGACGATGAGGAGGCACGGGTGCGTCTGTCGAAGGCGGAGAGGGAGAAACTGAGGATTGAAGACTCGTTGGCTCTGAAGATCGGAATACTGCCTACAAGTGATTGCGATGCCATCCGTAGGGCGGATTCCCTTGGGATATTCGATTCTCTTGGTGTTGATGTGCATATCCGCCATTACAACGCGCTTTCCGAATGCCGCATCGCACTAAAGTTTAATTTGGTGGAAGGGGCGGTTGTTGATAGCGCTTTGGTTGATGTTCTTAAGGATAAGGATTCCGTTGCGCTGACGCTCGGTCCAGCAACGTCGTTATCGTGGAAGTTACTTACCTCTACGAAATCGCGTATCGTGAGGGCGGAACAGTTGGTTGATAAGATCATTGCTGCCGATAGTCACGGTTATACTCGTAAGTATGCGGATATGGTGACGGACAGTCTCATCAAGAAGCAGAAGAAAGTGTATATCATTCAATGTGAGGATGTGAATGTGCGCACGAAGATGCTTACTACGGGTAACGTGGATGCCGCTTTCCTTCCTGAGCCATTCGCCAGTTCGGCTATAAAGTCGGGTGCAAGGGTTCTCAGGGACTATTCTTCCCAGTCAAAGGGTGTCATTGCCTTTCGGAAGAAGGCTTTGGCAGATAAGAGGATAAAACAGCAGTATGAACTGTTCCTCAAAGGAGTGGAGATTGCGAAGAAGAAATAAGGCCTCTCCCCCCGCTTTGCACATACTCCGATGTTATCAACATCGAACTTCCCTCCGTAGGGAGGGAGCCGGAAGGTGAAGGCAAGTCAACTAAATTAATAATGAAAAGTTAAAAAATGAAAAATACAGAAACCTAAGTGGAAATCTGTATTTTATCATTTTTCATTTTCTACTTAAAGAAATTACAAACAATTCCCCATTGCCGAATCGGCTCCCTCCCTACGGGGGAGGGCGGGGGGAGAGGCCGTACTTTTTATGCTTAGTGCTTTTATAAATGAAAAACTTGGGTTGGGACTTGCAATCCTGAAACCACACGTTGAGAAACTTGCAAGCGCGGATATTTCCGCTCGCTATGAGTCTCTCTCACAGGACTATGCCTATATGCTTCGCTTCATGACGGAGGGATATAAGGATCCGCAGCGAGACAAACTATATGGTGATATGCTTGCCAGGGGGTATCATCTTGCTTCTGACATCAAGAGGATGCTGAGGATTACAAACGATGCGGCACTCATGAGTCTGAGGAAGTCTGTCGGCACTAATGACTTTAGTGCTACGGCATTGATAGAGGCTCTTAGGGACGAATCGCTTGACGCAAAGGCGCACTATGAGGCGTTGAACAGGGCGTTTGTGTCCGTATTTCTTTCACCAGATTGGCGTGAGCAGGAGCAGCGTCTTTGGACTGCCTTCCTTATCTCTTCCGATGTGAAATCGACTGATGCTCAGGTGATTGTCTCAGCTATAATGCTTGGTTGTATGCTTGGCTATTGCGTGGAGAAATACAAGACCCTTTGCTACGTCTTCATGACGAGTGAGGATATGTATGTGCGTCAGCGTGCATTCATTGGGTGGGTGCTATGCTATCGTCGTGGTAATGAACTTCTTAGACATGATGCCGAGACTCAGGATATGCTCGTAGAGCAGATGCTTGAGGATGAAAATACATGTTCTGATCTCGTTGAGCTGATTATGCAGGTCATCATCTGTACGGAGGCAGAGAAGGATAATCGTGTGATTCAGAAGGAGATAATGCCCGATATACTCAAGGGAAACCATTTCAAGTTCTCTCCAAAGGAAGGATTCGTGGAGAAGGATGAGACGATGGATGACATACTTAATCCTGGTGCGTCTGAGCTTGCTATGGAGAAGATGGAGCAAGGCATTAAGCGAATGTCGAATATGCAGAAAGCCGGTGCTGATATATTCTACGCTGGTTTTAGCCAGATGAAGCGTTATCCTTTCTTCTATAAGCTGATAAACTGGTTCGTGCCTTTCGACATCAAGCATCCTGATCTTGGAGAGGGAATACTGAGTGACGAGGGACTTCAGGCAATGACAAAGGTATTCAGCACTCCTACGCTTTGTAGTTCAGACAAGTATTCTTTCCTTTTTGCTCTTAAAACCGTTCTCCCAACCTTGCCGGAGGATATTCGTAAGGCTATGGGTGCAGGTGAGATGGGTATTGTCGGGATGAGTGCTCCGTTAGATACTATTACCGAGCAACCGGCATACGTGCGAAGGATGTATCTTCAGGATCTTTACCGTTTCTTCATGCTCAGTCCGCAGGTTAAGATGCCGAATCTTTTTACCGAGACATTATGGATGCAGGAATTGGTAGGCAAGCCACAGATAAAGGGGCGTTGCGTGGAACTGGCTAAGTTCCTTCTCAGACATGACAAACTGGCAATAGCTTTGGAGGTGGCACGAAAGGCTGAGGCTTCGGAGGAGAAAAATCTTGTATTGGCTGCTATTGCCGAGAAACGAGGAGAAGACCCTTCTGGATATTATATGAGTGTTCTGGCTGCAAACGAGTCCTCTGTTCCTGCGATAAAAGGCATTGCCCGCTATTATCTTCAAAAGGGAAGTGCAGAGGCTCTGACATATTGCCAGAAACTTTGTGAACTCAATCCTGGTGTGTTCGCTTACGAACTTAACAGGCTTCATGCCTTTGTGCTTGCAGGTAAGGTGGAGGAGAATCTGAATGAATTCTATCGCCTTGACTTTGAGCATCCTGATGATCCGAAGGTGAAGAGACTCATTGCGTGGGCATTGCTCTGTCTTGGCAGATATGAGAAGGCAGAGGAATTGTATCTCAGGATTATTGAGTGCAAATGGGGAGAGGTTACGAGGAATGACCTTCTTTGCATGATAGACTTGTATTTCTTCTCAGGCGACATTAAGAAATGTATAGAGGCATGTTGTAACTATATTGATGCCTATCCGCTCAAGGGTGATACTATTCTTGATAAATTGAATGATCTGCATTCTATTCTGACAGAGGAATTTGCCTTGCTGAAGCAGTATCATCAGTATTCATCAGTAGATGTATCCCTCCTCGTAGATGCCGTTTTTGAGGATTAAGACTTAAAGCACCTTGCGGTGCTAGTATTGGAAAGCAAATTATAAGTAAATTAATCCAGTAAATTAATAATCAGTAAATTAATAATAAATTTTTCTTGCGACGAATGTCGCTCTATAATTTACTGAATTAATTTACTTATAATTTACTTTCTAAATAAATAAGGAGCGTAAGCTCCTATTCTTTCCGATTTTTCAACTTACAAAAACATTATGATAAAAATAGCAATTCCAACAAGAGACAATGTAGTGGATGATCACTTTGGACATTGTGACCATTACACCATTTTCAATGTAGATAACGACAAAAACATCATCAGTTCTGAGCGTCTGGACTCATCCCAGGGCTGTGGATGCAAATCGAACATCGCATCTGTAATGCAGGAGATGGGCATAACCATAATGCTTGCGGGCAATATGGGTATGGGGGCTTTCAACAAGCTCACTTCGCATGGCATCAGCGTTGTGCGTGGTTGTCATGGTAATATCGAAGATGTGTTGAAAGCATATCTCAATGGCTCAATCACAGATTCCGCAGAATCATGCGACCATCATGATTGTGGAAATCACGAAGAAAAGCCCGTGTTCGTGATTCCGAAGATATAGGTGTTGCAGAGGATGAACAGAAAGTTCACGAGGAAAAAACGTTGATTTCTGTTGTTTTTGATGTTATAAACACACTAATTTGGTAGATTACGTAAAAAAATATGCTGAAAGGTGAATGTTTGTCAGATTTTATTTGTAACTTTGCCGTATCATTAGTGTTGTTATAAAATCCTTGGCATAAATATCGCTCAGGAATCATAAAGACGCAAACCCCAAAGTGGAATTTGTAAAACTTATATACTAACAATTAAACATTAAAAATAATGGAAAATCAGAAGAAACCAGACAATTATCTGGTATGGGCAATTCTTTGTACAGTTTTATGCTGTCTTCCTTTAGGTATCGTATCTATCGTTTACTCCGCAAAGGTTGATGGATTGTACAGATCTGGAGAATACGAAGAGGCACAAGAAGCAGCTGACAAAGCAAAGAAATATGCAATGTATGGTGCTATATCAGGTGTCATAGTCGGTGTGATTTATTTTGCCATCATAATTGCTGGTGGAGTGCTTGGTGCAATGACTCATTAAGCATTATGAGTAGAATTGACAAGATAATGTCGTATGTCTTCCCGCTTCTGATAGTGGTTATGGTCATATTGTATTATCTTGTCAATCCTTCGTGTGAGAGTTTTCCTATAAAATGTCCCTGGCGGTTACTGACGGCTACGCAATGCCCTGCTTGTGGTTTTCAGAGGGCTTTGTACGCTTTGTTGCATGGTGACGTTGCTCATGCTCTTAGCTATAATTATTTCTTTATACTCTCTATTCCCTATGTCTTTTTGGTTATTCTGTCAACATGGTACAACTACAATCACGTTTTTGACAAACTGAAATCCATTGTATATCATCGCTATACCCTTTCTGTTTACATCGTTTTCTACTTTGCGTGGTGGATAATAAGAAACATATACAATATTTGAATTCCGTTGCAAATCCCTACCAAATCCGTTGCAAATCCCATTTCTTGTCTATACGATTTCCTTCCAGAAAGGGAGTTGAAGCGGATTAGAAGCGAATTATTTAGGTTAAGTTTTACCGGACACCAATATTCTTGAATATTGAAAACGAGCAGATAAGGTTAAATCTTGTTAATATTTTTCTTAAATATAATATGTATAGTTGGTATTCGGGAAAAATTTTGTAACTTTGCGCCCGATTTAGTCTGTTCGGGCTCGAATAAGCGGTAACGAGGTGTTATCCGCCTGGCAGAAATAACAATTTAATACATAAAAAATTAAATGTACGCAATTGTAGAGATCAATGGTCAGCAGTTTAAGGCTGAGGAGGGCAAGAAGCTCTTCGTGCACCACATGAAGGACGCACAGGAAGGCCAGACCGTTGAGTTTGAGAAGGTACTGCTCGTAGATAACGACGGTGCTATCACAGTAGGTGCTCCAACTGTTGATGGAGCAAAGGTAGTATGTGAAGTT
>CACYXI010000084.1 GCA_902778265.1 uncultured Bacteroidales bacterium
CCGGATTACGATTATCATGCAGCTATCAACGCTGCGTGACGACAAAGTGTTAAATATATAGTTAAAAACAGAAATTTACTTGGAATTTAACATAGAATGGAGATAGTTTTGAAATATGAGACGGAAGACTGGTCATTATTGTCAGTAAAAAGCAGCTTGTTGCTAAGCCTCCACTTAAAAATTCAGTCAAGGAAAACGATATTTTTTTGTAAATTCTTTCGCTTTATGTAATTTTTCATTATCTTTGCACTCGTGATACAGAAAAAGCTTCATCCAATAATGCTGGTAGGCACAGGTAGCGATGTCGGTAAGAGCGTGATAGCTACGGCATTATGCCGTATATTCCTGCAAGACGGCTACTCCCCTGCCCCATTCAAGGCCCAGAACATGGCACTAAACTCATACGCCACACCTGACGGCCTTGAGATTGGTCGTGCGCAAGCTGTTCAGGCTGAGGCGGCACGAGTGCCTTGCCATACGGATATGAATCCGCTTCTTCTAAAGCCTAACTCCGAGCATACCACTCAGGTGGTGCTCAACGGCAAGCCTATTGGCAATCGCTCGGCATACGACTATTTCAGAAAGGAAGGTAGGGAGCAGCTTCGACAGGCTGTTTGTGAGGCTTTCGACCGTCTCGCGGCAAGATACAATCCTATAGTAATGGAGGGAGCGGGAAGTGTTTCGGAGATAAACCTTCGCGATTCTGACCTCGTGAATATGCCTATGGCACGTCATGCTAATGCGGATGTGATTCTCGTGGCAGATATTGACCGAGGGGGCGTGTTTGCAAGCACATACGGGAGTATCATGTTACAGACTCCCGAGGACAAGGCACGCATCAAGGGCATTATAGTGAATAAGTTCCGTGGTGACTTGCGACTTTTTGAGTCGGGCAGAAAGATGCTTGAGGAGCTTTGCGGAGTACCTGTTCTTGGTGTCGTCCCGATGTTCAAGGATATAGTTATTGAGGAGGAGGATAGCGTAGAGCTTGAGCAGAAGCATCGCTCTCTTCAGCAAGGCAAGGTGAACATAGCCGTGGTGCTGTTGAGGCATATCAGTAACTTTACGGATTTCAACGTACTTGAGCGTGACGAGCGTGTGAATCTCTTCTATACCAATAATATAAAGGACTTTGAGAAGGCTGATATCATCATCATCCCTGGCACTAAGGCGACTCTTGACGACCTCTACGAACTGCGAAGAAATGGTGTGGCTCAGGCTATCATTCGCGCTCACAGGAATGGCACTCTCGTAATAGGTATCTGCGGAGGCTATCAGATGCTCGGGCAGACGATTTCCGACCCCGACGGAATTGAGGGTAGCATCCCGCAACTCCCCGGCTTAGGACTTCTAAACATCTCGACCGTGATGACTGCGGAGAAGACCACGAAACAGGTAGAGTTCGAGTTTGAGGGGCAGAAGTGTAAAGGGTATGAGATACATCAGGGAGAAAGCTGGCCTCTCCCCCCGCCCTCCCCCGTAGGGAGGGAGCCGGTGCGCGGAAAGCAAACAGCCAACACCCAACACCCATCACCCATCACCCAATACGGCAACTGCATCGGCACTTACATTCATGGCTTTCTCGATAATCCCTCGGTTATTGAGTACATTCTCAAGCCTTTTGGGCAGAAGTCCCCCTCTAAGGAAAATTCAGAGAGTCTTGAGGACTTTAAGGATCAGCAATACGACCTTCTTGCTGAGCATGTGAGGAAGTATGTGGATATAGATAAGCTTTACGAGATTATGACCTCGTAACCCGAAAACCTTCAACCTTAAAACCTAAAGGAAATGCTCAGCGGCCACGGCGACGATACATACAAGTACAAGGACATTCGGATAAACTTTAGTTCGAATGTCTATAACCATTTCTGTCACGACGGACTTTATGCCCATCTTGCCAGCCGAATGGATTGTATCCGTAACTATCCACCTCCCACGCCCTTTGAGCTTGAAAAGGAGATTGCCTCTCTCCACGGCATTTCCCCAGACGAGGTGATTGTTACCAACGGCGCTACCGAGGCTATCTATCTCATAGCTCAGGCTTTCTCGGAATATACATCGCAGATCCTTCAGCCAACCTTTACGGAATATGAGGATGCGTGTAGGCTTTATGGGCATGAGATAGGTGATGGGTGTTGGGTGTTGGGTGATAGTGGTCAGCAATATAGAATAAACGCAGAGTCGCAAAGTCGCAAAGAAAATAAAAACTCTGCGTCTTCGCGTCTTAGCGTTCCAAAAACAAGCCACCAACACCCATCACCCAACACCTACCAACTAATATGGCTATGCAACCCCAACAACCCGACGGGGCAGGTCATTCCGAAGCCGATTCTCGAATCAGCCATAGCCTCTCACCCTGACACCATCTTTATAATAGACGAGAGCTATGCCCCATTCACTATGCAGCCTTTGGTTAGCACCAGTATGTCTGGTGCCAAGAATGTCCTCCTCCTCCACTCCATGACAAAGGAGTTTGCCATCCCCGGTCTTCGCCTCGGCTACATCACAGGCTCAGCCGCTCTCCTCTCTCGCGTAAGGAAATGCCGAATGCCGTGGGCAGTAAACCAACTCGCGATAGAGGCGGCTCATTATCTCCTCGCCCACAAAAGCGACTATACCCTTGACCTCCCAGCCCTTATGGCAGAGCGCGAGAGGATGGCAAGAGAGCTATCTGATATTGACGGGGTAACCGTCTATCCAAGCGATACGCACATCCTCCTTTGCAGGATTGAGGGCACTACCGCCGCCAAGCTCAAGGACTATCTAGTCAACAACTACGGCATACTGATCCGAGATGCAAGCAATTTTCGAGGTCTGGATGAGCATTATTTCAGAATTGCCGTACAGACTCCAGAGGAAGACAACCAATTACTCAACATACTAAAAGAATGGAGAAATTGATAGGATTTGGTGGAATGGCATTAGGTTTGGGTTGGATTCTTGACCTTCTCTTTGGCGACCCGTCAAGGTTGCCACATCCTATCGTATGGTTCGGGAAATGGATAGCGTTGGGCGAGAAGCGGTTGAATAAGGACAGGCATCGCAAATTGAAAGGTGCTGTATTTGTCTGCCTCAGTATAGCATTACTCTTCGGCATCTCTTGGGCGTTACTTAATCTTCTGCCTTTGCATCCTTATATCGCTCTGGCAATAAACGCAATCCTTATCTTCTATTGCCTTGCAGGTCATACCCTTCGCAAAGAAGTCAGAATGGTGTTTGAGGCGGTTGACAGAAGTACGGAGGACGGCCGACGACAGGTAGCACGAATCGTGGGACGAGACACAAGCGAGCTATCCCCACAAGAGATACGCACAGCCGCCCTTGAGACTCTTGCTGAGAACCTTAGCGATGGCGTTATCGCCCCTCTCTTCTGGTACGCTATATTTGGAGTACCAGGAATGCTGACCTACAAGCTCATAAATACTTTTGACTCTATGGTTGGCTATCAGAATGAGCGCTACAAGGACTTCGGATGCTGGGCTGCACATATTGATGACGTCGCCAACTATATCCCAGCACGCCTCACAGCCCTATTGATGATTATCGTAGCCCCAATATGGAATAAATGGCGGCTGCTCCGCTTCGTCTTCCGTTTCGGGCCACAACACGCATCCCCGAATAGCGGTTGGCCGGAAGCTGCTCTTGCAGGCATCCTCAACTGCCGTTTCGGAGGTCCGCACAACTATTTTGGCGAGTATTTCTACAAACCATATATAGGCACAAACGAGCGAGAACTCACCACCAAGGACATGAAGAAAAGCATCTTGGTGTGCTTGTTGGCGGAGGTTCTGGCGGTTGGAATTTGCGCGATATTAACCCTAACCCCTAAACTCTAAACACTAAACTAATGACAAACAGGACTATCTACCTCATAACTGGCGGTCAACGCTCTGGAAAGAGTACGAAGGCTGAGGAACTGGCATTATCGCTCAGTCCTACTCCTGTATATATGGCTACGGCTCATATATGGGATGACGAGTTTCGTGAGCGTGTGGCAAGGCATCAGGCACGTCGCGGACCAAACTGGACGAATATAGAGGAAGAACTATATCCAAGTCATCATGACGTGAGCGGAAAGGTGGTGCTGATAGACTGTTGCACACTCTGGGCAACCAATTTATTCTTCCGCGACTCAAAAGGTGATGAACTCCCCGATGTGGATAAGACTCTTGCCGAACTAAAGGAAGAGTTTGACCGTTTCACCTCGCAGGATGCGACTTTCATTTTCGTCACCAACGAGATAGGACTTGGTGGCGTGAGCGCAAATGCCGTTCAACGACGCTTTACCGACCTCATGGGCTGGTTCAATCAGTATGTTGCCCAGAAAGCTGATGAGGTAATCATGATGGTAGCGGGTCTGCCTATTCAAATTAAATAACGGCCTCTCCCCCCCGCCCTCCCCCGTAGGGAGGGAGCCGCTATCGCATTACAAATAAAAATCACAAAAATGGAAAATGGAAAATATAAAATAGAGATAGGTTCACCGCCTACCGGCTCCCTCCCTACGGGGGAGGGCGGGGGGAGAGGCCGCCTAGCTTCTCTCCTCCAATCCAAAATCGACAACCTCAACAAGCCGAAGGGTTCGCTCGGCAGACTTGAGTCGCTTGCCCTACAGATTGGACTTATCCAGCAAACGCTATCGCCAAAGCTCACGCATCCTTGTCATATCCTATTCGGAGGCGACCACGGAATAGAGCGTGAGGGCGTATCATTTTCGCCTCGTGAAGTCACTTGGCAACAGATGATAAACTACGGAAAGGGTGGCGGAGGCGTGAATATGTTCTGTAGGCAGCATGGCTTCAAACTCCTTGTGGTTGATGCAGGTGTGGATTATGACTTTCCTGAGGAAAAATACCCGCATATCATACAAAGAAAGGTGGGCTACGGCACACGCAATTTCCTTCATGAGCCGGCTATGACTCAGGAAGAATTTGATAGATGCCATGCCATAGGCGCAGAACAAGTAGAAGCATGTCACAAAGAGGGTTGTAACATCATCAGCTTTGGAGAGATGGGCATAGGCAATACCAGTCCGTCAAGCGTGATAATGCATCTTTTCCTCGACATTCCGCTCGTCAATTGCGTGGGAGCAGGTTCGGGACTTTCCTCAGATGGCGTTAAGCATAAATACGAGGTGCTAAATGCAAGTATCGCCAACTATTTCGCCACTCTTCCCAAGAACTATGATACCGCCTACACCATCCGATATTTCTTCGGATATGAAATGGCTTGTGCCGTTGGTGGTATGCTTCGTGCAGCAGAACTCGGAATGATTATCCTCGTAGATGGTTTCATCATGACAGCCTGTATGTTGGCTGCCTCCAAGCTCAATAAGAACGTGATGGATTATGCCATTTTCGGCCATTGTGGTGACGAGGGCGGTCATAAGCTAATGCTTGATGCCATGCACGCAGAACCGCTTCTGAATCTCGGTCTCCGACTTGGTGAGGGTACAGGTGCCCTTTGTGCCTACCCTATCGTTCAGAGTGCCGTGAATATGCTAAATGAAATGGATAATTTCTCTCATGCGGAGATAACGAAATATTTCTAAGGCCTCTCCCCCCGCCCTCCCCCGTAGGGAGGGAGCCAGAGCCCCGATGGATTAATTAGTAATTAATAATTAATAATGAATAAAGAATAATAAAATCACCCACCCTCCGCCTACCAGCTCCCTCCCTACGGGGGAGGGCGGGGGGAGAGGCCACTAGTATGTACCGCCTTCTTGCATCTCTCATTTTCTTCACGCGCCTACCTTTCTGGCGCATAGCCAACGTTCCAAAGAAGTATTACGAACAGGTAGTACCTCTCTGGCCGGTAGTTGGTTGGCTAACAGGTGGCATCATGGCACTCGTATTCTGGCTTGCCCAGATGATCATGCCTTTGTCGCTTGCCGTTATAGCCGCCTTAATCTCGCGCATACTCATAACAGGAGCCTTGCACGAGGATGGGTTTGCCGATTTTTTCGACGGTTTTGGAGGGGGGACGACACGCGAGCGAACCCTTGAAATAATGAAAGACTCACACATAGGCACCTACGGCGTTCTTGCCTTGATAATATATTATCTGGTGATGTATAATGTCATAGTTGCCTTACAGACAACCAGTCAGAATCCTTTCATTTTTATTATGGTAGATAGCATCTGCAAGTTCCTTGCCTCTACCATTATATATTTCCTGCCATACGCCCGAAAGGAAGAAGAGGCAAAGAATAAGCTTATCTACACCCAAGTGCCGCTTCATGAAAAACTGGCAAGCTTTGCAGCCGGCATTCTCCCGATAGTCATGTTCTGCCCGAATGATTTCTTTCTCCCTCTCCTTGCAGGAATAGCAGGAGCGACTATCACTTGCGTCTTACTCTTCCTAAAGATGAAAACGCAGATAAATGGATATACAGGCGATTGTTGCGGAGCCACCTTTATACTTGCGGAAGTGGTTTGCTATATAATGATACTGCAGACCCACCCCCAGCCCCTCCCATAAAGGGAGGGGAGTAGTTTGTCTTTTCGCTATAAACCATCGGATGGGACAAAAATATAAGCGACAAGCTCAGATTTTTTCTGATCATGTCGCTTTAGTATTTAACGTAAGATGTTCTGATACTATATACTCCCCTCCCTTTATGGGAGGGGTAAGGGGGTGGGTCTTATATCTCCTTAAACACCTTCTTCTGCAACTTGAAGTTTGTTCCGAGATACTTTTCCTTTACAACCTGATTATTGGCAAGCTCATCTGGAGTACCGTGGAAAAGGATTCTGCCCTCAAACAGAAGATATGCGCGGTCGGTAATGTTAAGAGTTTCGTGCACGTTATGGTCGGTTATCAGGATGCCGATATTACGATGCTTCAGATGCCAAACCACGTTCTGTATTTCCTCAACGGCAATAGGGTCAACGCCAGCAAATGGCTCGTCGAGCATGATGAACTTAGGTTCGATGGCAAGGCATCTGGCAATCTCAGTTCTACGACGCTCACCACCCGATAGTTGGTCGCCAAGGTTCTTACGCACTTTCTGCAAAGAGAACTCCTTGATAAGGCTCTCCAGCTTCTCCATCTGATACTCACGAGGCTTACCCGTCATCTGAAGGACGGAAAGGATATTATCCTCTACGCTCATCTTGCGGAACACACTCGCCTCCTGTGGCAGATAGCCAACACCGTTACGGGCATGTTTATAAACCGGCATACTCGTAATCTCAGTATCGTCGATAAACACATGACCGGCATTAGGCACGACAAGTCCCGTAGTCATATAGAAAGAGGTGGTCTTACCCGCACCATTAGGGCCAAGCAGACCTACAATCTCACCTTGCGTAACCGTAAACGAGACATCATTCACCACGGTACGCTTTCCGTATATCTTAACAAGTCCCTCCGTTCGAAGGGTTTTTCTTTCCAATTCTTCTGACATAATTTTACTTTACGAGTGCAAAATTACGAAAATAAACTCTAAAATCACACCTTTACATGAAAAACTAATATGAAAAATTCAGTTTTTACATATTTTTTGAGTAATTTTGCACTCAAAAATTAAAACGTGCCCCAGCCTTTGGGCTGACAAGCACTATTTTTTTCGTGCGAGGTGTTTTACACGTTGCACTCGGTTTACAAAAAAGTAAATATATTTAATGTTAGTATATAAGTACCTCAATATTTTTGGAAGATACCTCATACTGATGGGACGTGCATTCTCACGTCCTGAGAGGATGCGTATGTTCCTAAAGCAGTACAGCAAGGAGATGTCAGCCCTCGGCGTTGACTCAATTGGTATCGTACTTCTTATCTCATTCTTCATCGGAGCAGTTATCTGTATTCAGATGAAGCTCAACATCCAGAGTCCTTGGATGCCTCGCTGGGTATCAGGTTATACCACCCGTGAGATCATGCTCCTTGAGTTCTCAAGTTCTATAATGTGTCTTATCCTTGCGGGAAAAGTGGGCAGTAACATCGCCTCTGAGCTTGGCACCATGCGCGTCACTCAACAGATTGACGCCCTCGACATAATGGGCGTAAACTCTGCGTGCTATCTCATTCTGCCAAAGATTATGGGGCTTATCACACTCATGCCGTTCCTCGTTATCTTTGCCGACGTGATGGGCATAATAGGAGCATACGCCACGGCTTATATCGGACATATCCTGCCACCTGACGACCTAACGCTTGGTCTTCAGCATGCCTTTAATTCTTGGTTCGTATGGATGAGTTTGATAAAGAGTACGGTCTTTGCCTTCATCATCGCCAGCGTTTCAAGCTTCTGCGGATATACGGTAGAAGGCGGTTCGGTAGAGGTAGGTAAGGCAAGTACCTCGGCAGTAGTAAACAGCAGTATCATCATCCTCTTCTCGGATGTATTCCTAACACAGCTCCTTTCATGATCGAAGTAAAACACCTATATAAATCCTTCGAAGACAAGGACGTACTGAAGGATATAAACGCAGTTTTTGAGAATGGCAAGACGAATCTCATCATCGGACAGTCAGGCTCTGGAAAGACCGTACTGATGAAGAACCTCGTAGGACTCTTCGACCCAACCAAAGGTGAGGTGCTATACGATGGTCGTAACTTCGTCACTATGTCAAAGCGCGAGAAGATAGAGATGCGCCGCGAGATGGGAATGATATTCCAGTCGGCTGCCCTTTTCGACTCTCTAAATGTTCTGGAGAATGTGATGTTCCCGCTTGATATGTTCTCTAACATGACATACAACGAGCGTGTACGTCGTGCTCAGGAATGCCTCGACCGCGTAAACCTGATCGACGCCCAGCACAAGTTCCCTGGCGAGATTTCTGGCGGTATGCAGAAGCGTGTAGCCATAGCTCGTGCTATTGTTCTCAACCCAAAGTACCTGTTCTGCGACGAGCCAAACTCAGGTCTTGATCCTAAAACATCCCTCGTTATCGACGAACTTCTCCATAGCATTACAGAGGAATTCGGTATGACCACTATCATAAACACCCACGATATGAACTCAGTTATGGGTATTGGCGATAATATCATTTTCATCTGTAAGGGAAGAAAGGAATGGGAAGGCGATAAGACTATGGTAATGGATAGTACCAACGAGGAACTTAACGACCTCGTCTTTGCTTCCGATCTGTTCAAGAAGGTAAAGATGGTAATGGGCAAACATTAAGTCCCACTCATTATAGAAAAACGCAAAAGACGCAAAGCACAGAGAAATCTCTGCGACTTTGCGTCTTTGCGTTTGAAATAATCAACTATCGTTAGTATGTCATAATTGGCTCAAGTTCCTTTGCCTGCTGAACCATATTCTCAATCTCTGGAAGATTAGGCACACGGTTCACGAGGTTCTTCTGAGCATTAACCTCATCCATCTTTGCCTTAAGATTAGCAGGAACGCGATGCTTCAGTTCCTTAACGGTATCAACGCCAGCAGCCTCAAGCAACTCGGCAAACTGACCTGCAACACCATTAATGCGCATCAAATCAGCATGGTTAGCCCATTTCAAGATAAAAGCGCCACCAATACCTGTTACTTCCTCAAGCTCCTTACGTCCCTTTGGAGTTGCACACTTAGCAAGGAGTTCATCCGTTGTCTTTATACCCACAGCATTCAGTTTTTCACCATATACTGCGCCAATACCTTCGATTTGTTCTACTTTGTAGGCCATTTGTTTTAAGTTAGATTTAATGTTTTTAATCAGTTTGTGAAAAAATCACGAATGCAAAAGTAACAAACCCTACTGACAAAAAAGAAAGAATGAACAATTTTATGTAAAAATAAACATTTTTTGTTGATTTTTGCAAACTCAGAGATTGCATTTTCTATACTTTTCTCCTTAATTCACGACACCAAAGAGATTATTACCTTATTCTACTTGGCGATATTAGTATTTTTATCTACTTTTGCAAGCAGAACAGTATTAAAAAGAATAATTCACCAAGAACATGAAATATCTAAAATTTATAGCAGCCATACTTTTGTCAATAACAAATGTCTTGCTATCATCAAGAACTCTTGATAGCATCCTTAATCCTATGACATTTTTAGGATTATTTCTTTATGCTTTTAATGTAAACAAATTTATCTGTATCTGTGCTTATTACTTTTGGATGTCAACCATCACATTTGCATTATTTGCTGTTCTTGTCACGAAAAGAATAATCAATAAAGCCACAATCACCTATGTCATTCTAATGACAATTCCGTTTGTTTATTTGTCTTATCATAAACAATGGATTCTTAGTCTATGTTCTGAGGTTACTATTAGCAGAATAGATTCATTTTGTGGATATTCAGGTACAGCATCACTTTTAATTCATTTACTATTTCAAATAATCCACATAATAATCATAACATTTATCTTTATATGGTTACAACGTAAACGTTCGGATAAATGCTCAATATAATATCAGAATTAAAAATTATCAGAAGAATATTTTTTCTAACAAAATATCTTTTTCAATCCCACACCTCCAAAGTTTTTCCTTGGATGCGTGGGATTTTTCTTTTCCTTATCCTTATGCCGTTTTTCCGTTGTTCCTCCGAAGATACTCCATAGTTTCGATGGACAATAGATGGAGGAACGATGGAGGATCAGCGAAGGTAGAGCGGAGGATCTTCTTACAAAAAGAAGATATAATGAGAAGAAGTGAAAGTGAATAATGGCACATAAAAAAAACTCCCTGCAAAGCCGTTTGATAAGCTATGCAGGGAGGAATATCATTTTCGCCAGACTATTTCCAACGTCTTAGCTGGTCTTTTCTGAAAGTGAAGTTATCAATCTTAATCGCATCGGCATTTGGATCGAGTTTGAACCAAGGCGAGTTCCCTGAAACATCGTTATTCTTCACGATATGCAGTTCGCAGGCTGGAGTAAAACCTTGCATCACCTGAAAGTAGATGTCGCCTTTGGAATCCTTAGCCACCTCGCTAACCATAACCACATGACCGAGTTTATTGCCCTTGGCTGGATAGATAAGCACATCACCTGGACGAATATCAGTTAGAGACGGAACTATCTGCATCTCGGCATACATAGAAGCTGTATTTGATATCGTGTATATCTTCTTCAGGTAGGCATTAAGAGCCTGACGAGATGCGCCACCTGTATATTTATGATCCTTACCGCCTACATCATGGAAGTGTATTTTGTCATACTGCTTCTGGCGGAAGAAATACTCCGCACGCAGGTGCATACAAATATCAGCACATTGTTCCACAGGACTAAGCAACGGGAAGTCTATCACACAATATTTATAATAGCTCATCCCTGCATCCTCGCCCTTGTAATTCATTATTTCTTCTATTCTCTTCTTTCGTGGAAGAGAGCAAAGGAACTTATAGAACGGATCATTCTCGTACTGAATAATGTATTGGGAATCAGCAGAAACAACCACGCTATCACCTTGAGTTTCATTAGCAGAAGCGTTGCCTTCAGCCTTGCAAGAAGCAAAGCCCAAGCAAAGGGAAACGACGAGCGCGAATGTTATTGCTAGTCTGATCATGATATGCTGAAGTCCTTATCTACATAGTTGTTAAACGACTGGCACACAGCCGTAGAGAAACGCTGTCCGTAGTCAATAAACGGTTGCCATACATCAACCGACATAGTGCTAAAATCGACAATAGAGAGTTCCGTACCCTCACGACGTGCCTTTTCTATGCCATAGATAAAGCCCGCATTAAAATTGTCACCTGCACCAATGGTACTTACCGTCTCAACAGGAGTTGTTGGGAACTCTGCACGAACCGCAGGAGTAAACAATTCAACAGGTTTGCCTCCGTTTGTGCAGATAAAGCAAGGGCAATATGGCTTGATATACTGCTCATAGACTTCCGCAGCAGAAAGAGGATGTTCTGGAGAGGCATAGAGATACTGGAAATCCTCAAGCGAACCTCTCACGACAGAAGACATCTTCATATTCTCGATAATGGCTGGGAGAATGACAGGGATGTCATTAATGTGGGATGCTCGGAAGTTGATATCATAATAGATAAACGCACCTGCCTTGTATGCCCCCTCGAGGAAAGCCTTTACAAGTGGTCGTAACACTGGATTTACGGCAAAATAAGAACCGAAAAGCACGATGTTCCCTTTCTTCACCTCTGGGAAATTGTTCTCGATAGACACATTAGCGTGATCCTTATAGAACTGATACTGCGCATCGTTGTGCTCGTCAAGGAAGGCGAGCGATACATGCGACTTCGTATTTACCCTACGATTCACGTACTCTGCCGATACTCCATTATCAGCAAGGAAGTTAACGATGATATCGCCAACGTGGTCAGTTCCAACCTCAGTAACAAAAAAGACAGAACCGCCTAATACCCTACCAAGAGATATTAGCGCGTTGAAAGTACTACCACCAGGAACAGCAGCCACAGGTTGGTCGTTCTTGAATATTATATCGAGAATTGTCTCGCCAATGCCTATTATCATAAGAGCCTAACCAAGCCTTCCCAAAGGGAAGGATGTTTGATAGTAAAAATGTTTATGAATTAATATGAAAACTCGACAAAGGTAATAATTTTTATCCACAAAACCAAAAATAAACGTCATAAACAATATATTTTCCATAAAATAGATCATTTCTCAAAATTTATCGTTATCTTTGTAAGCGATATTTAATTTTATACAGCTACCCATTTTTACTTTATGACTATTACCGAACGCTTTATTAAATATACTCAATTTGACACGCAGTCAAGTGAAGATAGCAGTACCGTACCAAGTACAGCCAAGCAACTTGTTTTCGCCAGATACCTCAAAGATGAACTTATAGCAGAAGGACTCTCTGATGTAGAGATGGACGATATGGGCTATATCTATGCCACCCTCAAGGGTAACACATCCAAGCAGGTGCCAACCATTGGTTTCATAGCTCATTATGATACATCGCCCGATTGCTCTGGTGCAAACATCAAGGCGCAAATCGTCAAGAACTACGATGGCAACGTTATCACACAGGGAAGAGTTGAGGGTATGGAGCTATCTCCCGAAAAGTTCCCTGAACTCTTAGAGCACATAGGCGAGGACATTATCATAACCGACGGCACTACCCTACTCGGCGCAGACGACAAGGCAGGTATAGCCGAGATCGTTCAGGCTATGGTCTATCTGCGAGAGCACCCAGAGATAGAGCATGGCGACATCCGTGTTGCCTTCAATCCAGATGAAGAGATAGGTATGGGTGCACATCACTTCAACGTAGAAAAGTTCGGTTGCGACTGGGCTTACACCATGGATGGCGGTGACATAGGCGAACTCGAATATGAGAACTTCAACGCGGCTTCTGCCAAGATCAACATCACAGGCACGAGCGTTCACCCAGGCTATGCCAAGGGTAAGATGCTAAATGCTGCACGTATCGCCACAGAGTTTGCAGCCCTTGTTCCGTCTTCAGAAACACCAGAAATGACCGAAGGCTATGAGGGATTCTTCCATCTAACAGGCATGGAGGGAAATGTGGAGAAGGCTCGTCTGTCATATATCATCCGCGATCACGACCGCAAAATCTTCGAAGATCGTAAGGCATTCATGTGCAAGTGTGGCGAGATTATCAACAAACGCTACGGCTCTGACATATGCGAGGTTACAGTAACAGATCAGTACTATAACATGAAGGAGAAGATTGACCCTCAGATGCACATCATCAATAATGTGCTTAAGGCTATGGAAGAGGTTGGCGTAACGCCCAAGGTAATGCCTATCCGTGGCGGTACTGATGGCGCCCAACTCTCGTTCATGGGACTCCCCTGCCCTAACATCTTCGCTGGTGGCGTGAACTTCCACGGCCCATACGAATTTATCTCTGTTCAGGTTATGGAGAAGGCGATGGAGGTGGTGGTTAATATAAGCAAAAACAATCTATTATAGAAATGAAAAATGAAAAGTGAAAAATGAAAAATACAGATTACCATTTATCGTGAATAACTTTAGCAAAAGAAACTAAATTGTATTTTATAATTTTTCATTTTTCACTTTATAATTTAGAAAAATGTCCGAAATCCCATCCTTAGTCCAGGATCTCGCTGTCATCCTCATCGTGGCTGGCATCGTGACCCTGCTGTTCAAGAAACTAAAGCAGCCGCTCGTACTCGGATACATAGTGGCGGGCTTCCTTGTTTCTCCTCACATGCCGCTCCTACCCCTTGCGGTTGATAAGGAGAACATACAGTCGTGGGCAGACATCGGCGTGATGTTCCTGCTTTTCTCTCTCGGCCTCGACTTCTCTTTCAAGAAGATTCTCAAAATGGGAAGTGCGCCTGTCATAGCCGCTCTAACCATCATCTTCTCCATGATGCTCATGGGTATCTGCGTGGGCAAGATGTTCTCGTGGAGTCAGATAAACTGCATTTTCCTCGGCGGTATGCTCGCTATGTCGTCAACGACTATCATCTATAAGGCATTCGATGATCTCGGACTTCGCCAACAGAAGTTTGCCGGAACCGTGATGAGCGTGCTCATCCTTGAGGACATTCTCGCCATAGTGATGATGGTGATGCTGAGTGCCGTGGCAAGCGGAAACTCGCCTGACGGCGGTCAGATGGTCAACTCCATAATCCGCATAGCCTTCTTCCTTACCGTATGGCTCGTGGTCGGACTCTTTGTCATTCCGATCTTCCTTCGCAAGGTGCGAAAGCTGATGAACTCCGAAACCCTACTTATCGTGTCATTAGGTTTCTGCTGTCTGATGGCCGTGATAAGCACACAGGTGGGATTCTCAAGTGCCTTCGGAGCTTTCATCATGGGTAGTATTCTTGCAGAAACCATTGAGGCAGATAAGATTATCAAGATTGTAGAACCTGTAAAGAACCTCTTCGGGGCTGTATTCTTCGTATCTGTGGGTATGCTCGTACAGCCCCAGATTCTTATCGACTATGCCCTACCTATAATCGTCATAACACTCGCTATCCTCATCGGACAAAGTGTACTCGGAACATTTGGCTACGTGCTCTCAGGCCAGCCGCTCAGTCAGGCTTTGCGATGCGGATTCTCAATGGCTCAGATAGGTGAGTTCGCCTTCATCATAGCCTCTCTCGGTCTATCGCTCGGCGTGATAGGCGATTTCCTCTACCCTGTCGTAGTAGCAGTATCCGTCATCACCACCTTCCTCACACCTTACATGATTCGTGGTGCCGTTCCTGCTTATCAATTCCTTGAAACCCGACTCCCACGGGTATGGGTAAGGCGCATCAACCGCGCTTCCATTAAGATGCCGTCAACGCTATCAACGCAGACCAACTGGCGCATACTTCTCCGATCCATTGGCATCAATACAGCGGTTTATGGTATGCTCAGCATAGCCTTCGTTATACTGATGGAGAACCTATTCCTGCCATTCAGCACAAAAATCATTCCAAGCGAATGGACGTCGGTAGTGTGCAGCATCCTGACCGTATTGCTCATCTCGCCATTCCTTCGTGCTATGGTGGTAAAGAAAAACCACAGCGATGAGTTCAAGGCTCTATGGGTAGAAAGTCCTCACAACCGACTACCGCTAATCTTCACCATACTGGTACGAATAGTCCTCGCCATGAACATCGTGTTCTATATTTTCAAGGAGATGACCACGTTCTCCAATGCCCTGATGCTCTGTGCCGCCCTCGTTGCCATCATATTGATGGTTATGTCACGCCGACTAAAACGTAGCAGCATCCGCATGGAACGTATGTTCGTACAGAACCTTCGTTCACGCGACATAGCCGCTCAGGCTTCTGGCAAGCGTAAGCCTCTCTTCGAAGGGCATCTTCTCGACCACGATCTGCACATAGCGGAGGTGGTAGTGCCAGAGGATAGTCTATGGGCAGGACAGACGTTGAAACAACTACGTCTCAATCAACGTTTTGGCATCAACGTGAGCAGCATCCTTCGAGGCTCAAGACGCATCAACATCCCATCGGCTAATGATGTTATCTTCCCTGGCGATCGTCTTAGCGTTATCGGTGATGATGAACGTCTCACCATACTCGATTCTACGCTTCAGAAAGAGGTTCACCCAGAGGACTACGATATTGAAAACAGGGAGATGAAGCTTGAACGTATCATAATCGACAGCAAGAGCAAGTTCGTTGACAAGACCTTGATGGAAAGCGGAATACGCGACAAATACAACTGCATGGTCGTAGGTCTCGAATCGGGCGAGGAAAGTCTCAGCAACGTCTCTCCTTACCACACCTTCAAACGTGGCGACATCCTCTGGATAGTAGGAGAAGAATCGAATGTCGCCCAACTGAAAAAGGAAAGCTAAAAGTCATAAGGTATCATAAACGCAAAGACGCAAAGCCACAGAGATTGTTCTCCTTGCCTTTGCGTCTTTGTGTTTTATATAACATCACGTTGCAAATCCGCATTCTATGTTAAATTCCAAGTAAATTTCTATTTTTAACTATATATTTAACACTTTGTCGTCACGCAGCGTTGATAGCTGCATGAT
>CACYXI010000085.1 GCA_902778265.1 uncultured Bacteroidales bacterium
TTTAATGTCATTTCCTTTCTTCAGCCACGTATAGAGCGGATGAGCGTTCTCACCGTTCACATCAATCTTATCGAACTGCGTGAACTGGATGTTGAAGTTCGTGGTACAGAACTGATGAATCTCCTGAATAGAACCAGGAGCCTGTTGTCCGAACTGGTTGCAAGGGAAGTCGAGGATTTCCAGTCCCTCATTGCGATACTTCTCATAGAGAGCTTCCAATTCCTTATACTGTGGTGTAAATCCACAACGGGTAGCCGTGTTTACAATCAGCAATAGCTTACCCTTGTATTCGGCAAACGACACATCATTACCCTCGTCGTTCTTTACCTTAAAATCATACACATTCTGTGCTGATGCCGTAAGAAGCAAACGACTAATAAGAAACAGGAAATAATAATCTTTTTCATAGTTACATTAGGTTTTAATTTATTCAAAAACGAAGAGTGAAAAGTGAAGAGTGAAGAATTTGGATTACCTTTTATTGCGAAAAGGTGATTACCGATTATGATCTACAATACAAACTTAAATTCTTCACTATTCACTCTTAACTCTTCACTTAATTAATCTATACTTTCTGCTATGCTCTTAAGTACATAGTCGAGAATCTCAGGAGTATGTGTCTCGGAGATGAAGTTACCCTCAAACTGCGAAGGACTTACATAGATGCCACGACTCAGCATATTGCGGAAATAGCGTGCAAAACGTTCCTGATTACTACGCTTTGTGTCTTGGAAATTGCGTACTGACTTATCGTTGAAGAACATGGTGAACATAGAACCACAACGGTTGAGCTGTATTCCTTTGCCCTCAATTATCTTCTCTAACTTAGCAATGAATGCATCGCTCTTAACCTCAAGTTCTTCGTAGAATCCAGGTCGGGAGAGCTGGGTAAGTGTCTCTATACCTGCTGCCATAGCCACAGGGTTTCCGCTGAGAGTACCAGCCTGATATACAGGACCTTCTGGAGCAAGGACCTTCATAATATCCGCACGACCTCCGAATGCAGCGGCAGGGAAACCACCACCTACAATCTTGCCCACGGTGGTCATATCTGGAGTAATGCCGAAACGCTGCTGAGCACCGCCACGAGACAAGCGGAAGCCTGTTATTACCTCATCGAAAATAAGTATTGCACCACATTTCTCCGTAACCTCACGAGCTGTTTTCAAGAACTCCTCAGTAGGCACAACAACACCCATATTGCAAGCTACAGGCTCAAGGATAAGAGCTGCTACATTGTCGCCATTCTCTGCAAAGTAATTACGCAAAGCCTCTACATCGTTGTATGGTAATACGGCGGTGTGCTTAACGAAATCCGTTGGCACACCTGCTGATGAAGCATTTGATATATTGGCAACACCAGAACCTGCAGAGACAAGGAGGTGATCTGCATGTCCGTGATAGTTGCCCTCAAACTTAACAAGAATATCACGACCTGTATAGCCACGAGCCACACGTATAGCCGACATAGTAGCCTCCGTACCGCTATTCACAAAACGCAGACGCTCCATTGACGGAATTGCCTCACGCACCTTCTCGGCAAGGGTTGTCTCGGCAAGGGTAGGAATGCCGTAGCTACTACCACGATTCACAGCGTCAACGGCAGCTTGACTAACCTTTGCGTTGTTATGACCAAGAATAAACACGCCCCACGACATACAGAAGTCAATGATGCGGTTATCGTCAATATCCGTAAAGTATGCCCCCTTTGCCTCACGCACAAATAGTGGTGTGGTGCCTACGCTCTTCAAGGCCCTTACAGGACTATTTACTCCTCCAGGAATAACCTTCTGTGCCTGTTCGAAAGCAGCAGCAGATTTGATACGTTCATTTATGCCCATTTCTGCATGTATTCTTTAGCGTAATACGAAATGATATACTGTGCACCGGCACGCTTGATGGCTATAAGGCTCTCGAATACCACACGTTGCTCATCCAGATAACCGAGTTTTGCGGCTGCCTTCAGCATAGAGTATTCGCCGCTTACCTGATATGCCACCATTGGTACTTGTGGGAATCGCTCAACGCCACGCGCTATCATGTCGAGATATGGCATAGCTGGCTTAACCATTGTCCAGTCGGCTCCCTCTTCTATATCTGCTGCAATCTCTTCAAGTCCCTGATCGTGAGTGCGGTAGTCCATCTGGTATGTCTTGCGGTCACCGAATGATGGTGCAGAGTCGGCTGCATCACGGAAAGGTCCGTAGAAAGCTGATGCGTACTTGGCAGAGTAAGCCAGAATCTTGCACTTATCACGCAGACCTGCTTCTACCAAACGATTATGTAGAGCCTCAATCTGACCGTCCATCATAGCAGAAGGAGCCACGAAGTCAGCACCTGCCTTGGCATGAACGTAAGCCATTTCTGCAAGCAGAGGTAGGGTAGAGTCGTTCTCTACATCATGGTCGTGAAGCAATCCACAGTGTCCGTGACTTGTATATTCGCAAAGACAAACATCTGTTATCACGCATACCTCTGGCTGAGCAGCTTTGATAGCCTTCACGGCACGGCATACAAGTGCATCCTCTGCGTATGCAAGTGAACCGCGCTCATCCTTCAGATTATCTTCGATAACACCAAAGAGTAGCACCTTGTCAATGCCGAGGGCATAAATCTCCTTAACGTCTTCTACGAGAGTATCGATAGAGAAGCGATAGATGCCAGGCATTGTGCTGATCTCATCACGAACGCCCTTGCCTTCAACGACGAAGTATGGGTATATAAAATCTTTTACGTCAACTGACACGTCAGCATACTTATCGCGTACTTCCTGCGATGTGCGGTATGTTCTGAATCTTTTCATAATAATCTTTGCTTTAATATTGTTTGTAAATGTTGTTCGGTAATAGGACCTCGTGTAATCAGTTCCTTATTCTCAGGTAATGCTCCATAGAGACTCACGAAATTGTCTATGGTAGAAGGTGAGGTGAACACTATACGGTCTATTTCATCCAGATTCACTTTCTTGGGATGCTCTGGCATACGGTTGATGTATGCCGTGATACAATCAACATCAAATCCCAGTTGCCTAAGTCCTTCGGGAATTATTGGCAATGCAAGGTTTGAGCGAGGTATAAGAATACGTCCGCGAGGTTGACGGCTGAACCACGAAATTACGCCGTATGAGTTGTCTTCCTCTACCTCGCTAACCTCCTTAACACCAATCTTATGCAAAGCCTTGGTAGTTGTGCGCCCAATAGAGACTATCTTAGTATGCCTTACTGATAATACTCCTACATATTTTGCTGCATATTGCGAGGTAAACAGCACATAGTCATATCTATCTATATCAGCAATGGCATTGCGAAGCGGGCTATCATCATCCACAGGCACAATCTCAATCAGTGGTGTGTGGATGTAGGTGCTGTCGGGAGAAGTCAAGCCCGTGTAGAGTGTTGGCATAGTTTAAATGAAAAATGAAAAGTGAAAAATCTGGTTTAAGTAAAAATTAGAAATTAAAAAATAAAAAGTATGATTAGTATTGTCGCTTATAACTCTTCACTGCACATGGTAATCATACTTTTTAATTTATACTTTTTACTTTTTATTTTACTTCTATAATTTTTTCATTTAAATAATGCTTCCTTCTGCGAAAACGGCTTTTAGGTCATTGCGTCCCTTTAGCGCTGTAATAGCCAGACGTCCTTGCATCGGATGTGTTTCGAAGTTGAGAACTTCTGTTATCTCATCTTCCATACCAAGACGTTTCAAGGCGCACGTAGCTACAATCGCGGCATCAATCTTTCCTTCGCGAACCTGTTCAACGCGCTCTTCTATGCAACCGCGTATGCCCACAATCTTCAGGTCGGGGCGAACACTTTCTAACTCTGCCTTGCGAAGTGGTGAACTGGTGCCTATGGTGCTTCCTTCTGGCAGGTCAGCAAGTGAAATATGGTCACGGCTTACCAATGAGTCGGTCTTGTCGAAGGCTTCATAGAGAGCTATAACCTCCAGATCAGGATGCAGATTCTCTGGCAGATCCTTAGCCGAGTGTATGGCTATGTCTGCCTTGCCCGAAAGTAGAGCCATGTCAAGCTCGCGTGTGAACATATCATCAGGTGCCTCACCATTCAATAGCGAGATCTTCATGTGCTTATCTCCATACGAGCGACGTGTAACCAACTGGTACGATAGGTTAGGAAAACGCTTTAATACTTCGTTTACCTGAATCTGCGACAATCGGCTACTACGAGCCGTGATGCGCACAGCCTTCTTATATTGCTTGCGTCGTTCCAGAGTCTCGTGCAGTTCTGTTATGGCCTCCTCAATCATCTGCTCTGCCTTCTTCACCTCGTCCTCGCGAACGGATATATTTGCCTTCACCTTCTGTTCTACATCGTGCAGATTATACAGCGTAACACCCTGCATTTTAGCCACTTCTGGGTCAATGTCACGTGGGAAAGCAAGATCGATGGCAAGAAGTGGTCGCCCTGGTGTGAGATCAGATGAACGTATTATGGCATCAGGAGCAGAAGTAGCACTAATAAGGATATCAATGTCCTTCAGGAATTTCTGCTTATCCTCAAGTCGGAAGATGTCAATGCCATAAGGTTCAGCCATTCGTCTTGCCTTTTCTTCTGTGCGGTTGGCGAGAAATACGAGTTCCGCTTTCTTGTTGAGCAAGAACTTGATAATCTCCTCCGTCAGTTTGTTTACACCTATGATGGTGATACGGGCATTGCGCAGGTCAATCTTTTCCTGCTCAATAATCTCGATCGCAGCAAGCGAATGGCTTACCGCTCCATGACTTATCTGTGTCTCGCTACGCACACGCTTGCCAATCTGTAATGCACTTTCGAACAGTTTGTGCATACCAGCCGATAGTTTCTTTGTGCGCTTGGCTGTCATATATGCCTCCTTAATCTGTCCCTGTACCGCCTGTTCGCCTATGATTGCCGACTCCAGACCGCAAGCCACCCTGAACAGATGTCGTGCAACCTCATCGGGAACATCACCATTGCCATAGTACAGTTCCACGCGGTTGCATGTCTGCAAAAGCACCGCCGAATCATCGTCCTTGTGCTCTAAATGCTTAAAATAGTCCTCGCGTTCAGCAAGTGATGTGTCTTGATGACTTATTGACTTATATTGTATCATGTCCTATTCTTAAATAAATGAAAAATTAAAGTAATTTCAAATTACAAAGTACGAATTACCTATTTACTATTTTTCGCTGACTTTGCATGAAAGGAAGCTAAACAGGTAATTAATAATTTGTAATTAGTAATTGAAACAGGTAATTTGTACCTGTAATCATTTTTCATTTAAAAATCATTTCCATTTAGTATTTTTTATCCAATCCACTACGAAGTTTAGATTTTCTAAAGGAGTGTCGGCAAGCACCCCATGTCCGAGATTCACTATCCAGTTGGGATGTTTTTGGAAGAATAACTTGTAGTCCTCAAGAGTGTGGATAATCTCCCTTTGTGGTGCAAAAAGCAGATGCGGATCAATATTGCCTTGCAAGCCCACCTCTGGATGAACCATCTGTCGGGCATCTTTGAGTGATGTCTGCCAGTCGATGCTTACGAAATCGCATACATCGGGCGTAATATACTTCAATCCACTACCTAATCCTTTTGGGAAGAAAATCAACGGAATACCCTTTGAGCGCACGGCATTGGTTATCTTGCATACAGCAGGCATGAACAATTCCATATACATATCCGTAGGTATCAATCCGGCATGAGTCTCGAAGAGTTGGAAAGCGTCTATACCATGTTCTATCTGCTTGATAGCGTATTCGATAGAAAGTTCTGTTACCAGCTCTATCAATTGTTTTGTTTCTTCCTTATGTTCGTAGAAGAATCTCTTTGTCTCGTTAAATGTTGGTTTGGTACTGGTGCCTTGCAACATGTAGCAGAGTGTTGTGAGAGGTGCACCACAGAATCCGATGAGCGGTATCTTACTTTGTTCCACCACTTTGTCAATGGCATTATATACAAAGCTGAGCCGTTCAGGCTGTATGTTCAAATGCTTTAGTGGTTGCTGATACGAAACTAACGGATGAGTGAACTTAGGACCGCGTTCCGTCCATTCTATCTCCATGCCCATCGCCATTGGTATGGTGAGAATATCGCTAAATAGTATTGCTGCATCCACGCCCAGGTCTGTAACGGGCATCAATGTCACCTTTGCTGCCAGATCAGGAGTAGAGATAAGTTCCGAGAAGGAATACTGTTCCCGTAGCTCTTGATAGTGTGGCAGTACTCGCCCTGCCTGACGCATAAACCATACAGGTGGACGTTGGCACTCCTTGCCGCGAAGTGTATTAATAAAGATATTATCCATTTATAGAGTGAGTGAAGAGTGCGTGTCACCCCCAAAGGGTTGGCGCACGTTCTTTGATTTTCCGAGTGCAAAATTACGAAATTTCCTTCGTTTCTGCAATCCTTATTTATAACGACAAAATTTGATATATGTACATAAAATGTATCATTTGTAATCAAAAATGCGCAATTCGCTTATTTTCTAAACACTTCCCCAACACTCTATATTTTGATCTAAAACTTGCTCGAATCGGAAAATTTTGTTATTTTTGCATCGTGTTTTTGACTTAATATTATTCTATGAGATCAACATCGTTATTCAAGTCGTGCATTTGGCTGATCAACATCGTACACAGGTATGGTGAGATTACCTTTGCGCAGATTAATGCAGAGTGGATGAAGACGGAAATGAGCGGAAACCAAAAGATGCACCGCTCTGCCTTCAACCGACATAGGGATGCCATATTTGATATGTTTGGCATCATAATTGAGTGTAAGGGACATAAATACTACATCTATAATGACCGTGTGCTGAAAGAGGATTCGGTGCAGAACTGGCTGTTCTCTACGCTCTCCGTTAACAATATCATTTCTGAGAGTCTGTCGTTGCAGAATCGCATCTTCCTTGAGTCTATCCCGAAGGTGACGTATCTGGAATTGCTTGTTGAGGCTATGAAGGAGAACAGGAAGGTGATTATCGACTATCAGAAATATGGTTCTACGGAGGTGACTAAGCGCGTGATAGAGCCTTATTTCCTAAAGTTGCATAAGCGTAGGTGGTATGTAATGGCGAATACAGCTGACGGCTACAGACTCTTCTCTTTCGACCGTGTGATGTCGGCAAGCATGGTGAAGCAGAAGTTCAGGATGCCAAAGAATTTTGATGCAAGGAAATACTTTGAGGATTGCTTTGGCGTGATGCGCGATGAGCGTCATCCAGCCGAGCGGATAGTGCTTCGCGCTCTTGGCAATGAACGGCACTATATGAACGACCTGCCTGTGCATCAGTCGCAGAAGGTGATAGGAGAGGGGGAGGGTTACGTGGATTATGAGATCTTCATGCGTCCAACAAGCGATTTCATCGGTTATGTCATGTCGCGTGGTTCGTGGCTAAAGGTGATGACTCCCCAGTCTTTGGTCGATGAAATCGCGGAAAACCTGAGAAAGACATTAGGGATGTACGAGGATAAATTGCCATAAAAACGATTTTACGGAGCTACGCTCTAATCTTTTGGAAAGTAAATTAGGTAGAAATTAAACCAGTAAATTATATTCAGTAAATTAAAATTTATAACGTAAAGACGCTGAGGCGCGGAGTTTAGTTTTGACCACAGATCTCACAGATTATAGGGATTTTTCGCTTGCGCTCTTGGGGCTTTCAAGAAAATTAGCGACGATGACCAGAAAATTTGTTCCAGAAAATTAAAAAAATAAATTTTTTGGAATAAATTTTTTGGTAATTTTGGATAATTTTTGTTCCATAAACAGCAGCTTGCTGCCAAATATTGCAAGGTTTATGTTTTTTGAACACGGAACTCACGGAATAAACGAAATTTTTCGTTCTTTTTGGGCTTTATGTGTTTTCCGTGTTCAAAATTAACCTCTGCGTCTTCGCGTTTTTGCGTTCTAAAAAATAATTTTCTGAGTTGAGTCTTCTGATCATTGTCACAATTTCTTTGAAAAACCGAGCACCGTAAGGTGCATTTTCTGTAAATTTATGTTAAAATAACCGTTTTTTTCATGGAAAACTGAATTTTTTTCGAAACTGTCCCGTATAACAGGACAGTTTCCGCTTAACTTTGCCCTCAGAAAGAAATAAAAGATGGAAGTGTTACAACTTAGAACCCCAAAGGGGTGACATCTAAAAGGGCAGTCCGATAGGGCTGTTATACGATGAGAGGTTATAGTAATTAGAGGTCTGAACGTCGAAGAGGTCGGCGGCCGAAGGGAAAGCCAAGGACCGACATCTATTATAGGTGTCGCACTTACAGCGCTCATTGACTAAACAATCATTATTGGTAGCGCTATCGCACTACCCTTTTAGATGCCGGGCTTTCAGCCCTCTTGTTGTGAACAAAAATATAAACGAATCTAACTCGGAGGACAAAACAATGACAAATTTCATTCTTGGTACAGTAGCTACGATCGTAGTAGCAGTAGCGTCATTCTTCACATTGAATGACACGCAACAGGTGTCTAACAACCATTCTCTCACGGCTGAAGAGAAATGCGCAATCTATGAGCAGGTGATGGACGCATTCGTGGTTTCGGAGTAAGTCCGCTTCTCATTCGCTTCAAATCCGATCCAAGTCCGTACCAAAGTCGGTGCAAATCCCATTTCTCGCCCTTTCTATAGAAGGGAGGAGAAACGGTTTAGAAGCGAATTAGAAGCGAAGGATAAGCGGAAGTAGGGTAGGAGTAAGTGAAGCGTGAAAACAAAAAAAATAAAGAGAATTTGACGAGAGGGGTTGCACCCTTAGCTAAAATACGGCTTTTATACGTTGATTATCAGTGATTTACGTTGGGTGTAACCCCCTGTAAAAATAGGGGCTTTTTTTATAGGGGGTTACACCCTCGCTTATCTCTTGATATTCAGTATGTTACAGAGCTAAAAATGGTAAGGGTGTAACCCCCCTTGGCAAATTCTCTCTTCTAAAATTTTTTTTGCGCTTAATTTCAAGAAAAAACATATCAGTGGAAAGCAAAAAACTAAAACCAATTATTATTGGGTATAAGAGTTCATATTGTTTAATTTTTAATCTAATGTTATCATGGCAAAAATGAAACTTGCTGATCAGGTAGCTCTCGTGGAGCGATTCCTGAATGAGAACTTCGCCTTCAGATACAATGAAGTGCGTGACACATTTGAGTTCAAGGTTCTCAATCCCGAAATGGGAGGGAACCTTACTAACACCGACTTTGTGCCTCTTAAGGATGAGGCACTTAACTCCATCATCCTTGAGGCGATGAAGGCTGATATTGAGGGAAAGGTTACTGACCTCATAAAGCGCATCATCTACTCAATGGCTACAGAGGCTTTCAATCCTCTTCATGCTTATCTCAAAGGTCTTCCGAAATGGGATGGCAAGGATCGTGTGAGTGAGCTTATCAGTAGCATCCCTTCTGTTGACGATGAGAAGGCGCATTTCATCCGTATCTGGTTCAGGTCAGTTGTGGCTCACTGGCTTTGCATGGAGAGCATTTATGGCAATCAGCTCGTCGTGATGTTCATAGGTGATCAGGGTTGTGGAAAGGGTTCTTTTATCAAGAAACTCCTTCCTGAACATCTACAGATGTACTATCTCGACCACATCAATCTGCTTAACAAGCACGATACAGACATGGCACTTGCCAACTGTGGTCTGGTGAACCTTGACGAGTTTGATCGCTACACCAAGAGTCAACAGGGCACCTTGAAGTACATCATCACCAAGGCAGATGTCAATGCCCGCAAGATCTATGGAGGTAACATCACCTATCGTCATCGTATGGCCTCATTCGTAGCTACTACCAATGAGGTTCGTCCATTGAAGGATAAGACGGGAACCCGCCGTTTCATCGTTGTCAATGTGCCTTCTGGGTCTATGTTGCCCAATCTTGCAATAGACTACGATCAGTTCTATGCACAGCTTGTATATGAGGTATGCGAGCAGAAGGAGGTGTATTGGCTCAATCAGGAAGAGAACCGCCGTTTGCAGATTCTCAACAAGGACTATTGTGAGGTTAATGACTTTGGTGCAATGCTAAGCACTTGCTTCCGTAAGCCAGAAGAAGGAGAGGAAGGTTGTGAGATGTCGAGCCTTGACATCCTCACTACTGTTCAGAAGAAGTACCCAAAGGTGAAGATTGATCGCAAGAGTCAGTCAATCCTTGGTGAAAATCTCTCTTCTATGGGCATTATGAGCCGTCGCACCAAGCGAGGTAATCTCTATACCGTGGTGCAGATTGCGGCATAAGGGTGTTTTAGGGTGTAATGTAAAAGGCAGTTAAGCGTAATGCCTAGCTGCCTTTCTTGCAAATTATTCTTTTAGCAGTTTGTCCACCTCTTCTGTTGGGATAAGCTCTTTCAGGGCATCTAAGAAAGCAGATGTGGGTGTACATTTCCTAAGTATCTTGCCTTCTGAGTCAATAATGACAAAGGTTGGTATGCCGATAATTCCATACTTCTCATTAATATCAGCCCCCATGTTGTGGTCATTCCATTCATGCCAACTTACTTCCCCATTGGGCTTTTGCTTCCAAGGCTTCTCACGATCGCCAGAGATGGTAATCATTTCAAACTTGTCCTTATGTCGTTTGTAGAATTTCTCAAGCAATGGTTTTACCATTTGGCAAGGCCCACAGGTTAATGCGCTGAATTCCAGAACGATATATTTACCTTTGCCTAAGAACTCATTAAGATGATGAGGTTTGTCGTCATAGTCATAAAGCTCGAAATCAACCATCATATCACCTTCTTTAAGCGCATTTACAGGTTCTGCAGAATCTTTAACAACAGAAGATTCTACATCATGAATAGCACGAGTTTTTTCCATTTCTTCAATGTCAACTTGCGGAAGATTGTCAATATTACTCAAATCATACGACCAAATCTTATGAATGTTCTTGATGTAATCATCAGCGAAAAGAAACAACTTCTTGCCATCGTCCGACATTATTATACTACTTCCATAATGATCAAGATAGATAACTTTCTGTTTGTTACCATCCCAGTCATATAGTTCAACAACATTACCATATATATATGGAGATAAATCCTTACCTTCCTCAAGAGTGTAAATTTCTTTGTACTTTGTACCATTTATGTCTGAATCTGTCAAGAGCAAGGCAATGTGCTGATTGTTAACTGTACATTCCAAACCCCACTTGCAAGACTCTATGCCCTCAACTCGTAAGAACGGTGGTGGTGTTACTTTATATTTCGGATAATTGGCATACATACTCTTTACTATTTTCACATTATCATTATCAATCGTGAAAATAAATGCATTTCTTCTGTCATAACCTTTGTAAAGATAATGTCCCTGGCCATTTCCAAAGATATTGCTATTATCTACATAGACATCATTTTTGAAAATATCAGGAACGTCGTTAATTCCGTCATCAGGCCAATAGTCTAATGGAATTAGTTTGTTGTTTTTGAAATCCACAATCGTCAGAATATGTTTTTCATCAGATTTTGGAAAACCTCCAACAAGAAGCATCGAGTCTGGTGTCAATACAAAATTAGAGCTTCCGTAACTTAATTCAGGTAACTTCGATAGGTCATATCTTATCCACGATAGTGAGTCGTTGAGCGCCTCTATGCTTTTTGAGTTTGGCACAACGGTTAGTTTCTGCAAATGTCTTGTTCCAAATTCGGTATCTAAGCGTAGTAATGAATTATCAGAACCACAGACATAGACTGGCCAAAGAATTCCGTCATTTTTGCCTATTGTCAATTCTGCTTCAGCCTGATTCCATTCTGTATTGCTGTATTTATGGACAAAAAGCCCTTGTTCCCCTACACTTTGCTTAGAAATCAGATTGTCATCTAAGATGAATTCTATGTACTTGCGCTTGTTCTCTTTAGCAATCTTTACTTCTTGTCCCGTCAGTTCTACGGCATGCACATTCTTTCCATCAGTACCTGCCCAAGCGGATATAGATACCAATGTGAATACGAATAATGAGATTAGGTTTTTCTTCATGTTTGGTATAAAGTTTTTCGTGCCTACTCTGTTATCGTCAGATTTTCGGCTTCCTCTGTGTTTAGCTTTAGTTTAAGGAATAAGCTATGTCATTCCGTTGCAAATTTATACATTTTTCTGGAATTACTGACAACAAAGACATAAAAATTCATTTTTCTTCTCAAATCCTCCCTGATTATTGCGTTATTTCCCAAATTATGTGTGTCTTTGCCGACAAATAAAGAAGTTTCATTATGACAACAGTAGCATTGAATGCCCTTTGGACTTATATAGAATCATTGGGACTAAGCGCAAAAAACCGCAAATGGTTGGCAGATAAGCTCATTGAACCGACTAAGAGTAGAACAAAAACTTCTACTGGTAGCAGTTCATTGAGAAATGCTTTTTCTGGTAATTGGGAAAGTGATGTTGATTCCGTTTCCTATGCACAGATGTTGCGTGAGGCATAATACAAAGCATTACAAGTAGTGTAGTTGAAAAAATTAATGCGATATTAATGTGGAATTCATGATAATTAATGTTGGCTCACAAAGTGAAAACATATAATATCACATTAATTTCTTAATCATACAAAAAATTATCAGCGGTAGCCACTACAACTACCGCTGATTTTTTGCCTTTTTGCAAAGGCGTATTAGATTGTCATTAAAAGGGGTGTTTTGTGTGAAATGATAGTGACAATCCTTGATAAATAATAATAGTTATGATGCTTTTTTCATCTCTTTCATGTTCTTTGCATGAACATGACAATTCTCATTACTCACAATAATAGTGTCGTTGTCGAACCATACTTTCTTAGAGTGACGGTTGTATTCCTTTACCTTATAATACACATTAAGGCAGAAGGCAAAACCTATAACTGTGGCGAAGAATGACAGCACGAGATATGAATCTGAACTGAGTGCTGCAAGAATAGTTGTATTCATTTTTGTTTCTAATTTTTGTTGGTTGTTTATTTTCGGGTGCAAAGATATAACCATATTATGACATGGCATAGTATTGGTTATTGATTTTATAGATAGAGTCATAAATGGAATCTTTAGCAGATATGGTTTTCAACGATAATGACAATCAATGTTTGAAAAACTGATAGAGGGACGAAAGCAGCAAGCTGCTTCTAACTGACAATTATTGTCAATTCAAGTACCGAAGGTGCATATTCGTTTGAATGCATTGAGCTGGCATTAGTTAAGGAAATGCTCCAGAGACAGGTTGAAGGAGTTCTTCTCTGACAACATTTGAAGGAACTGACGGGTAGCACGCTTGAGATAGGCACCTTTGCGTATATGGTACGAACCTTCCATTCCGCAGCCAGGGTGCTTGATAGGTATTGCCTTGAGACCGTCATATTGTAATATCGTGGTTTTTGAAAGTACGGTGACAAAGCGTGTGCCACGCACAAGATCAAGGAGCATGTGAATGGCACTTACCTCTACGCCAATCTTCAAGCGCAGTTCCATATTCTTAGTTATTACGTCAAAGGTGTTGCGTGCTTGTGTTCCCTTAGTAGGGAGCGCAAGGTTGTATTGCTCTAGTTCGCTGAGACGGATAAAGTCCTTATATGCAAGAGGATGCGTCTCTGAGACAACGACGCACAACTGGCTGCTGAAGAGCGTGCGTGACTCTATTGTATCGAAGAGAGGAGTCTTGGGACGATATGAGATCGCAATGTCGATTTCTTCCTTGTCGAGCATCTGCATAAGTTGCTCCATAGCCTGACAATGAATTGTGAGCTTGATGCCAGGATAGAGTTTCATGAAATCGAGGATCGTCTCTTTTAACAATAATGTGAAGCTCTGGGTGGCACCTATTGTGAGAGTGCCGTAGTTGAGTTCCTGCACATCATTGATTATTTCCTTGCAGGCATTGGCATCGCGTAGAGTGCGATTAATGGCAGGCAATATAGCTTCTCCTATGTCGGTCAACTGTACATGATGAGAATCTCTGAGAAGTAGCGTCACATTCAGCTCATCTTCGAGTTTCTTTATTTGTTGTGATAGAGTGCTTTGAGTGATGTTTAATAGGCGGGAAGCCTCTGAGAAATTTTGAAGTTCTGCTACTTTTTGAAAATACTTTAGTTGCCTGAGTTCCATATCTTTTTTAACAATCTGCTCTATGTAGTTGTTTAAATCTGCTACAAAAGTACTAATAAATTTCAAAATAAAGCCAATTTGGGTAAAGAAAAGTTAAATAGCAGCTATTGACGAAAGCGATAACCATGCATTTTTATTCATTTTTTTTCTTGTGGGGTTAGAAAAAAACTCGTAAATTTGCATCCGTTTTTTGCGTTTCTCGCTACCTATGGCAGGGGTGGAGGGGCAAAACTATAGGTCAAAAGCCTTAGTCATTTGTCATTTAATAACAAAACAATAATTAACAATAAACTATGTTTAAGAAATTCAGAGGTGGTCATCTTATTGATGAGTACCAAAAAGAAAAGCAGATCCGTAAGGACAAGAAGGCTCTGCAGAGAATGATTAAGTTCATTATTGCCTTGACAATAAGTCTGGTTGTCTGGCTTGTGCCTACCGCAAGTTTTGGCATTGATGGACTTACCGTTGTTGAGCAGCGTGTCATAGCCACATTCTGTTTTGCTACATTGATGTGGGTGCTTGAGCCTATTCCTTCATGGACTACGTCGGTCTTAATTGTCGTGATACTGCTCTTCACCTGTAGTGATAGTGCGTTGTCGTGGTTGGTGGATATGGACGAGGCGCAACTGGGAGAGCTTATTTCTTACAAGAGCATCATGTCATGCTTTGCGCACCCTGTAATCATGCTATTCATTGGTGGTTTCGTGCTTGCCATTGCTGCTACGAAGAGTGGTCTTGATGTTAAGCTTGCAAAGGTTCTGCTCAAGCCATTTGGAACAAAGTCAGAGAATGTACTGCTTGGTTTCCTCCTCGTTACAGGTATCTTCTCTATGTTCCTTTCTAATACAGCTACAGCTGCAATGATGCTTGCATTCCTTACACCTGTGCTCAAGAGTCTTCCTGCAAACGGCAAGGGTAAGGTGGCTCTCACTATGGCGATACCTGTCGGTGCTAATGTGGGTGGTATAGGCACTCCTATAGGTACACCTCCTAATGCTATTGCCATCAGCTTCCTCAATGATCCTGCAGGCATGAATATGGAGATCGGTTTCGGTCAATGGATGATGGTCATGGTACCATTCGCATTGTTGCTACTCGTCTTGGCGTGGTTCGTTCTGCGTAATCTCTTCCCATTCACCCAGAAGACTATCGAACTTAAGATAGAGGGTGAGTCAAAGACAGACTGGCAGAGCATCGTAGTGTATGTAACATTTGCCATTACCATTCTGCTGTGGATGAGTGATAGCATTACGGGTATCAATTCTAACGTGGTGGCTATGCTTCCTGTTGGCGTATTCGCTGCATGTGGTATTCTTACACGTCAGGATCTTGAGGAAATCAACTGGTCTGTGCTGTGGATGGTTGCAGGTGGTTTCGCACTTGGTGTAGCATTGCAGGATACTGGTCTTGCAAAGCATCTTATCGCCACTATTCCATTCAACACATGGCCACCTATATTGATGATTCTTGGTAGCGGACTTCTGTGCTATGCAATGGCAAACTTTATCAGTCATACGGCAACAGCCAATTTGCTTATACCTATCCTTGCACTTGCTGGTATGTCAGCGGCTGAGAATCTTGCACCGCTTGGAGGTGTCAGCACATTGCTTATTGGAGTTGCTTTAGGCTCATCACTCGCAATGCTTCTACCTATATCAACACCACCGAATGCCTTGGCTCATTCTACTGGACTCATTGAGCAGAAGGAAATGATGAAGGTTGGTATCATTATGGGACTTCTGGGTCTTGTCCTCGGATATGCAATACTTATCGTTGTTGGTAAGGCAGGTCTGTTTTAATTGATTATAATTAGTATTAGCAATTAATGCTTAAAAAGGCAGTCAGGCATAATGCTTGGCTGCCTTTTACTTTGGATTTGTGACAAGATTTTGTGAATTTCAGTTTGGTTTTGTTACAAATTTTTGTAAAATTTACATTGGATTTGTTACAATAAATTGTGAATTTTAGTTTGGTTTTGTTACAAAATACTGAAAAAGTTTGGTGCTTTCACAAGATATATATATCTTTGCACTTATAAAATCAGAGACGTGCGCCAGTCTTGTGGACTGACACGCACTATTTAGTTAACGTCAGTTCTATGAATTCAAGACTGCGAGGGCTGAAAGCCCGACACCTAATAGGGCAGTCCGTAAGGGCTGTTATTCTATAGATGCGTGATTAAAGGAGCGCTGTAAGTGCATATCGGCAAATATAACAGCCCTTCTTCGCAAGCTCAGATCGCAAGCAAATCCGGACTGCCCTTTTAGGTATCGCTCCTTCAGAGCTCTTTCAACTATGATATACGACTGAAGAATTTCGTCGAACTCACGTTAATTAAATGCGAGCCAAAGTTTGTATTTAAATTATGTTTGAAAGAAAGGCTTTGAACTGGTTACGCTCATGGCGTAATAATAAGGATCATAAGCCTCTGGTTATCAGAGGAGCAAGACAGGTGGGTAAGACTTCGCTTGTCGATATGTTTGCCAAGGAGTTTGATTGTTATCTGCGATTCAATCTGGATGTAGAGGACGACCTAAGACTCTTTGAGAAGGAAATGCCTGTCAAGGATCTGTATTCGCTTTTGTTGGTTATGCGAAACAAGGCGAAGAATGAGGGTTCTACACTTATTTTTATAGATGAGATTCAGAATTCACCTCTTGCCATCAAGATGCTCAGATATTTCCGTGAGGAACTACCTGAGGTATATGTAATTGCAGCAGGTTCGCTTTTAGAAACTATACTCGACAAAAACAAGCAGATAAGCTTTCCTGTAGGACGTGTGGAATATATGGCTTTGAGACCTTGTACTTTTGAGGAGTTTCTTGGGGCTATGGGTGAGACAGGCTTGCAGGAAATACTATGTAGTGCGCAGGTTCCAGAGGCATTGCATACGAGGATGATGAGTCTGTTCAATAAATATTCGCTCATTGGAGGAATGCCACAGGCGGTTGCTTCGTATGCTGAGGCTGAGGATATTGTAGCACTTGACAGTACGTATCAATCGCTTATTGCCGGCTATATGGATGATGTGGAGAAATATACTAAGTCAAATACTCTCCGTAATGTTATCCGTCATATTATCACCAATGGCTGGAGCTATGCAGACGAGCAAATTGCATTCGACCATTTTGCGGCATCTAATTACAAGAGTCGTGAAGTGGGTGAGGCAATGAGGATTTTGCAAAAGACAATGTTGTTGGAGTTGGTATATCCTTCGGTAGAAACCAATCTGCCTATCGTTCCTGATATGAAGAAGCGTCCACGTTTGATGTGGCTTGACACAGGACTGGTTAATTATGCAGCGGGAGTACAATCAGAGTTGTATAGTGTTGATGATCTTAATGATGCTTGGCGTGGAAAGATAGCTGAACATATAGTTGGTCAGGAGCTGCTCGGGCAAAACAATTTGTTTCTTGAAAAGAGAACCTTTTGGATTCGTGACAGTAAAAATTCTCAGGCAGAGTTGGATTATCTATACAATAGTCGTAGATATGGTCTTGTGCCGATAGAGGTGAAGGCTGGCAGTAATGCACATCTGAAGTCGTTACAGGAGTTTATGTTTGATTCACGATGTAAGTATGCCATTCGTTTCTGGAATAAGCCTGAGCGAAAAGATGTGGTTCATATAGAGAAGAAGGGTAGTGATGGCTCTATCCTAAAGAGCAAGGATTACACGCTGTATAGCCTTCCTTATTACTATGCTGGGCAGTTAGAGAAGGTTATGGAGAGGATAGGCAAATAGTGGGGTAAAAGAAAATAAAGGCTGCAATAGTACATGAAGTATCAATTGCAGCCATCTTTATACTTTAAGTAAATAATCAGATTTATTTTTTCATGATTTACAAACCTTGACGTCATTATTTGCGCATAGTTTGCTCACCACGCCTTGTCATCTCTTCTGCAAAGGCTTGTTCTCCGTTTTCGCGGATGTATCGGATACAGGCAGGGCGGTCACTACGGAAGACAAAAGCGAAGAATTTGCCTATCAGATTATTGTGAAGCCGACATGCCTTAACGTCAATCTTACATTCTGCACAGGTATGGAAGTCCTTCTCTATACAGCATTTGCGGATTTTACACCACGATGCTTTCTCGTTTTTATGACAGCCTGGGCATTTCCCTATGCGGTATTTCTTGCAAGCTCCGCAGTAAAGTCCGCAGGCTGCAATCATCTTTGTGTCAGCTGTGATTTCTTTCATAATGTTTATGCGTTTATGTCTGCATCATTGTTGGTGAGGCAGATGGTTATAAGGTTTATAGGTTCTTTGGTTTTCAGGTCGGAATGCCAGACCTTATGACCATATAACCTTAAAACCTTATAACCAATGAAGTTGAGTTTGTGAAACTTCAGTTGATGATTATTCTATTGGTATCTGAAGGATAGACAGCCATTTCTCAGGATCTTCCTGATTCCAAGGACCATCTACATAGCAAGTGCGATGCTGACCTACAATCTTATAGCCTTGCTCGTCAATATACTTGAATAGTTCGAGATAGGACTCATAGAAGCGGTCGTAAGGACCGTAATGCTTCATGCAGAGTGCCTTAGGAATAGCAGGGATAGTCTTAAACTGGATGATAGCAGAGTCAGTACCCAGTTCCTCTACCTGTTCGCAATATTCTATGTCAATGTCGGTAGGCTTGTACTCCTTGTTATGCTCAATGGTGAAGCAATATCCGGGAGGAGGGCACTTGCATCCGAGACGTTGCATCTCAGGAGCTATCTTATTGACGCATACAGCACCTAAACCCTCGTAGTTAGGAATTATTTCACGATGACTTGCCACGATGATTTCAGGCAATGACTGAATAGAGAATTTTTCCATTGTCTTGATTTCTTTGCGAGAGTTCCTCCAGTCAAGCAGTTGCCTACGCCGTGCAAGGAGCAGTTTCAGTTGCTCGTCGGTTTCGCGTATCTTTTCCGTTATCTTACGAATGCTTGGAGTATATGAACCATAGTCGTATAATTCCTTGATTTCATCGAGCGAGAACCCAAGTCTTTGAAGATCGCGAATCGTGTTGAGCTTCTGCATCTGTTCGATGCTGTAATAGCGATAGCCAGTCCACTCGTCCACCTCGTCAGGCAGGAGTAGTCCTTTCTGCTCATAGTGACGCAAGGTCTTTACCGTGACCTGCATCATCTGCGAGAACTCTCCGATTTTTAATTTTGTTTTGTAACTCATAATCGTACGATTTT
>CACYXI010000086.1 GCA_902778265.1 uncultured Bacteroidales bacterium
GAAGTCGCAAGCCCTCTGCATCTTGTTAGCCGCTTCCTCCTCACGCTGTTGCTCAGTCTTGCGTGGTCGTCCCTTCGGCATTGAGATATCGATGCCGTAACGCTTGGCAATATCGAAGAAAGAGCCTATAGAGACCGTGTTTCGCGCTGTGGCAAGGATATTGTCAAACTTCGCGTTGCACTTGTCATAGTCATAGTCTTGGTGCATGGAGCTGATGGCGTGAAACGGTTCCCTACCCTCTTCTCCGAGGCTTCCCAAAGCGAAGCCTTCAAGCATCCATTCATCATACTTCGCGGTGATGTCTATACCGCGCTGCTTGATCTCGTCCACTACCTTAGTGATACGAGCTTTAGTATTGTCTTGATTTAACATATAATTAAATTTAACAATGTTTCTTTTGGGGAAAGTAAATTACCAGTAAATTAGAATCAGTAAATTAAACGCGGCATCCGCCGCTGGGGAAATTAAATCAGAAATAAATATAATTTCCTGAATTAATTTACTGATATAATTCAACTTTCGGATGTTCAGAATTGCCTGGAAGGCAATACTATGAGTAACCGAGGTGCATACTCGACGAAGGAGAGGATGCCCTCGGATATAGAGCCACTATCTAATATATCAGCCTGGAAGGCTGTACCTGATTGACGATGTACTGCCCTCCAGGCAGAAGGATGGGATTGGCTCTATCCCCCCGCACATCCTCGTTTCACTCGTATGTACGGGGTTACTCATAGTACTGTCTTCCAGACAGTTCTTAACTTGCGAAACTTAATTTACTGATTTAATTTTCTCCCAATTTACTTTCCAAAGCAATCACCGCGCAAGCGGTGTTTCAAGAGCTATCCAGCACTCAGGGTCATGAGGCAGATAGCAAGCACGACAGATGTCGGAACCGCTACGATCAACCTCTATGCCATACTCAAACTGCATATACATCGCTACCCAACGGAAATAATCCTTGAAGGACAGGTTTCGAGTGGTATCAATATCTATCACCACCTTGACACCGTATCCGCTTGGGGAGGTAAACACCATCAGCGGACGTATTCGCTTGTCTGTGATGCAGATATACCTCACATCATCTACCTGTGCCTTCGTCTTGAGACCGTCAATATCTATGACCATATACCCCGAAGACGTAGCCAGGGCATTAGCACTTCTCTTGCTGAACACACCACCAAAGGTAGCGATACGGAAGTTACGCAACTTGAAAAGCTGTGCCTCCCGATGCTCCTTGATACGGCGCACCTCCTGCGTGGCAAAAGCCGCTTCCCTACCCTTTATATACTCATACACCTGCGTGAGGTTCATCGTTCCGCAAGGTGACTTAGCCATAACATCCTCACCCGCGCGGTTCTTACATCCGCAAGGGAACACGGAGAACATAGGGAGGCTGGTACCGCCCTGGGTACCAGTCTCATTTTTGATAGTGTTGTTCATCATCACTTCCCTTTCTTATCATTACGAATACGATAACGTGACCTGAACACCATCTGCACATCCGTCTTGCGATAGAAACACCTGTTCGCAAAGATGGTGTAAGGCAGTTTTCCATTACTACGCAAGCTCTGTAGAGTGCGCTGAGACACATGATAACGAGTCATAATCTCGTAGTTATCAATCCAGTCCTCAAGTTCGAGGGTGGATGGGGTGCCAAGGATGGCACAAGTTTTCTTTTGTTTTCTTGCTCCCATTGCTTTAATTATTTATGGAATTAATAATATGATGGAAACAGGTACCTGTTTTTGGAAAAATCCTTCAGCCAACACCTCAATCATACAAAGACCGCTGATGTCCGGCTTCGGGTTGTTTCCGAGAGCAAAGGTAGTGAGAATGCTCTTCTAAAACAAGAAAAAAAATGATGTTACGGATTTTAGTAGGTTGTTACGACGTGTTACAAGTGGTGTTACGGATTTTTTCCGTAACAAAAAAGGCATTTTTCAAGTCTAAATAGCAGAAGCGTGTTCAATCTTAAGGAAAGGGAACTGATCAAGTATTCCCGTAGTGAATCCGAGATTTGCAATATGCATGATAAAAAAGTTCTTCACATCAACAGGCAACCCCCTTTTCATTATCCTGCCTAATGTCGCACGTACATTTTCTCCATCATTACATGAGCGTACTCCTATATTTCTATAGTCCTCAGAATTCAATTCCTCAACTTTCTTATGCTTCACCAAACAATACATTATCGTATCGTTAAGAATGCCATGCTTTGTAAGAGTTTTAATGCTATAGATATTTCCGTCTCTCTCAATTTTAAAGGATTTTTTGTCTTCTTTCTCTCTGACACCGATAGTAGTTTCCCCGACATCTTTTAATGTTTTCAGATGCTCCAGTTCAATTTTTGCATCTAAAAGAGCTCGCTGTTGTTCTAACAGGAATTTCGAATTTTCATCTTTCTCATATTCAATTAGTATATCGAGGTCCTTTAATTGATCGACATAGTTTGTATGGCCATGTTTTTTTCGCATGGTCTCCATTTGATTTCTATATCGTTCAATTGGATCTATCATAGTTGCAAAGTTACATAATTATTTTTACACTTGCAAATAAAAGCATAACTTTCGCAATAAATTTATTATCTTTGCACACAAGAAACAACACAAGAGAGTACATAAATTTAGAAAATATGCAAACAAAGGCGTATTATTGGCAAAAAAAAGAAAGAAAAATGATTTTTTGTTGCATTTTTCAAGAAAAATTATTAAGTTTGCATCAGATTTGAAAAGATTTTGATAATACCTAATAAAGAAATGATATGGCATTGACATTATTAAGCGCAAAGAATTTCGCCTTTACGCTAAAGGTAACTATACAGAGAAGTGGTAAATTAGGATTTTCAGCTCCTACGGCAGAAGCACTTGGCATAGATACTAACACCTATGCTAAGTTCTATATGGATGATGAAAACCCTATGTCACCCGTAGTTGTTTTTAGTAAGAATAAGGATGATGATTCGTTTAAGGCGAACAAGTCAGGTGATTACTATTCTCTTTCCACCACAATACTATTCGACAGTTTAGGTTTTGATTTCAAGAAGCAGAACATCATCTGTGACCTGAAGCGTGAGGAAGATGCAGACGCAATCGTTGGCGGTGAAGCATACCGTTTGGTTAGTCGTGCACCAAAGAGCAGAAGAAAGACAACAGCATCCACCGCTACCACTCAAGAGCCACAGAAAGAGGTTGACATGGTGGACCACCAATGATAATATAAGATTTCTCGTTATAGCAATAAGTAATGTTATTATTTGTCGTTATCATTTTTTTCACAGCTTGCCTTATAATTTATAAATGGTATTTAAACTCTTCACATCACAAGGGCAAAGTTGGTGAATCTCGTGTTCATGACATTCTGATGCATCTTTCAGATGACTATACAATATTGGATAATGTTGTATTATTTACAACTAACGGAACCACACAAATAGACCACATTGTAGTTTCTAAATATGGTGTTTTTACTATTGAAACTAAAAACTACAGAGGGGAGATTTATGGCCGTGACAATCAAGAAGAATGGACGCAGATAATCGTTACCAATGTTCGATACAGAAGGAAACCTTTCAAAGTATATACATATGTAACGAAAAACAAAATGTACAACCCAGTAAAACAATCAATAGGTCATTCATATGTTATAAAGGACAAATTAAAGGTTTGGAAGCATCTGCCTGTAGTTCCTATAGTTTGTTTTATTGGTGATGCAGACATAAGCAATGTACAATCAAATCACCATGTTGTTGACAGTCGCTATTTATTATCTATATTTGACAACTACAAAACAACATACTTACGAGATGAAGAAGTTAAAGAGATTGCAAAATTACTATCCGATTACAATATGAGAAGTGAGGTTTCCATGAAATCTCATATAAATAACATTGCAACATCCAAAAAGATTAAGTCAGACTGTATTAAGGCAGGTATTTGTCCAAAATGCGGTGGCACATTAATTGAAAGACGAGGAAAGTATGGTGATTTCTTAGGATGCAGTAATTATCCGAAATGCAAGTTTACAAAACCTATATAACACCCCCTTATGTTTCTTTTTCTAAAAAAATTATCTTTATCACAAGGCATACTAAGAAGTATGTCATCATCATGGTATCATTTTACATTCTGACGGATTACTCAGCTTCCACTTTTGCTACGTTTGCATCAAATTCTTCAAGACACTCGCTGACGAAGCCCTCACCCTCGAATTCTTCAAGATCATATTTTTTTGAGTTCTTATCCATACTCGTTATTTTATTTATTCCGAGGGCAAAATTACAAAGAAAAATTCTAATAGACAAATATTTTCGTGAGTTTTTTGTTTTCCTAAAAGAAATTGTTATCTTTGCAAAAAATTGGGATTCGACAATAGATCATAAGGAATAAAGATTACATTATTAATAGATAGAGACAAATATGAAGATTAACCTATCCACCTTTTTGAGCAATAGCAAGGAGACGATTCTGAGGTTTCCTGCTACAATCTGTTTTCTGGCTGCGCTGACGGTACAGATGATAACCTATATCGTTCTTGACAAGCAACAAGACTGGCTGTGCTTCTTCTTCAGCGTTGGTATGCTCCTCACCTTACTGCTCCATGTGTGTACGGAGGAAAAGGAGGAATACAGGATATTCAACGTAATCAGGAGTCCGAAAGCAGCATTGCTGTGGTTCGGCTCTATTGCCATACTCGCAGCCGACAGCTATAATCTTCATATAAAGGATTATATTGATATTTCGGTAGAAATAGCACAGGGTTCGGCAATACTGGCTATGCTCGTGGCTATATGCTTCTATCCTTTCATTGGAGAGAGGGATGACAGAAAATCATGGAACTTCGTGTTCAGGCTTGTCTTTGGCGCAGCTATCGGATTTCTCGTGGGTTTGATAATGCTCGGCGGATTAAGTCTGCTGTATAGCGGAAGTGCGACTCTGTTTAATTTTGAGACACATTCAGATGTACATCGATCTCTGTGCGTGGTGTGCCTCATAACGCTCCCTACCCTATTGTTCCTTATCCGTATTCCGTCAGGGGAAGAGAAGTTCAATGCCAACATACCTAAGAACAAGTTTCTGCTAGGTGTAACGAAGTTTCTGTTCTTACCTTTGACATTACTATATATGGGCGTGCTTTATGTGTATGGCGCAAAGATTCTGTTTACATGGACTCTGCCTCATGGTATGCTTTCAACGCTTGTTTCAACGATGATGTGCTCATTGATAGGGCTTACTTTCCTGCTATACCCATATATCAGGGATGAGGAATACGATGGTTTTGAGGTGAAGCTAACACGCCGTATGCCTCTGTTCTCACTGCCTCTGCTCGTGTTGATGAGCATTGGCCTGGGGCGCAGATTCTTTGACTATGGCTTTACAGCCAACCGTCTGTATATGCTTACGTTCAATATCTGGCTGTATGTGGTGGCATTGGGACTTTGGCTTGGTAAGGCAAGGAGGATTCACTGGATAAGTATCAGTTTTACGATGCTTGTACTGATCACTTCCGTTCATCCTTGGAACTATAATATTATATACCAGAAGATACTTGTAAGCAGGTTTACGGAGCTGAAGGAGAAATATCATATCCAGCAGAAGGAACTTGATGATTATAAATTTGAAAAGATGCTTGGAAAAATGTCCAAAAAAGATGCGGTAAGATTCAATAATAGTATTTATGATATTCAGAGATATGATCACCAGTGGTCAGAGACTGTACTGGGAGAAAATTGTTATTGGGTTGGTAATTATCGTGATGAAAATAACATAAAAGATGAAAATGAAACGCCAAAAAACAGTTATAATATGATTTATACTTGCGGACTTATAAACATTCCTTTGGTGGAAGGCTATAAATATATTGAAAACATTGACAAGCGCTATTGCTTTTTGTTCACAAAGGAGGAGCTTTCAGATGCTTGCAAAATTGACATAGGCTATAGTTGTAATGACTCCACCTTTATTTATCATTCAATGAAATATGGGGATTTCATTATCAATCATAAGAACCTTGATGATAAAAAGGTATATACATATAAATCAGTGAAAGGGGATGCAGCATTTATATGCACACACCTTGATATTGACGACTTTCAACAGAATCACAAGGATATGCACTTTTACATTCGAGGATATATTCTCTACAATAATCCTGTGAAAGAATAAACTTCAGAGCGTTTTACCAATATCGGTAAAACGCTCTGTTTTTCTATTCTCTCTTCACCACTGCCTTTCCTTCGAAGGCACATATCTCATTACAAATAAAAAAACAGAACAGCAAAATATTTTCGTGAGTTTTTTCTTGGCAATATCACAAGAAATGACTATCTTTGCAAAGAAATGAGATTTGGCAATAATAGATCGGGAATATGCTGAACATCTTTGACTACTTCGTATATAGAATAATAAGGTCATACAAGGGAAATATTAAGAACCATAGGTATGACCGTTTTTACCCTATGGTGTTTGCTAATATCTTTCTGTTCATCCCATTGAATATTGCAATATACTTTGGAGGGATGGATAGATTCTGGGTGTTAATGGTGTTTTTGGGTATCCACTACATAGGATGGGATATATTCTGCGCCAAAAGATATACTCCTGCGAGGTATCTGAAATTCGTAGAGAAGTATCGCTATAGCAAACTGAACGTGCTTATCCCAACCCCACTTGTATGGGTGATTGGCATCGCTATCTTTCTTGGCGGTTTCGCCCTCGCTGTTCTTAGTACTCCATTGTTCAGAGGGGAGCAGATTTATTTTTGCTATTAATATTAGAAGGAGTAATAAGGAGTACAAGGAGTAATAAGGAGTACAAGACGAATGTATTATTACGGAATAGGAGTTGATGGAGTAAGGAATAAGGTTTGACAGTAACAAACTCTCATCCCTCATCACTTTAACCTTCAACGATAAAACATTAGGCTTATGAGGAAAGTATTGACTATACTGTTATTGCTATGCTACGTGTCCGTCTTCGCTGAAGAGGAAGGACAGAAGTTGCATGTGGCTAAGGCTGAATGTGTTTCACCATTAATCATACCAGTCATATTTATTGCCTTGTGCTTGTATATCGCATGTTTTGTTGGTGTACCTATTATGGCACGTAGAAGGCATCGGAGTATGATTCTATGGTCGTTAATGAGCCTTTTTATTACACCATTTATAACGATGATACTTCTTTCATATCTTGGAAAGATAACTGACTATACAAGACAATCGAAGTTCAATATTCTCGACTTTATATTTTGGAGGGCTGCGGAAATATATGCACGCCGTGGACTTGGACCTATCGGACCGGAGAAATTATACACGGGAGCACATCCTGATAATTTGGTCAGCTTCCCTGTTGCCGCTGTCACATTGATTATTCCTTGCCTTATATACAAACTTTTTTTTAGATATACTCTTGATATTGAGGCATACCAGATTGGTTGGGTTATAGTATTCGCATTGTATTTTCTACTTGTTTCGATAGCTTTTGAGCGTAGATATGAACGCATACCGATAGATATGCTCAGAGAGAAATATAAATCAAGTAGGTTGGATAGACTTGTGCCTGATTTCGCTATAATCCTTGTTCCTATAGTGCTATGTATAGGCGGAATACTATTCGCGTTTTACAATATTATCTGGCTATTTTAACTTTTAGTTAAAAGTGAAGAGTGAAGAGTGAAAAGTGAAAAGTGAAGAATTTAAATTACTATTTATTGCGGAAAGGCGATTAACGCCCTTAAATCGACGTGAGTTAGACGAATTTCATCAACTCATATTTTATAGAAAAACAGGTAGTTGAAGAAACTCTGAACGTTGAAGAGGTCGGTGGCCAAAGGGAAAACCCAAGAGCGGTACTTATTATATTAACGTGAGTTCGACGAATTAAAATGCTTTGCATATTTGAGGGTGTATCAAAACTCGATGTTTTGATACACCCTCTTTATAGGATATTTAGAATTCATCGAATTCGCGTTATATTATGTAGGTATCGCACCTTCGGCGCTTTTCGTCAAGATTTGTCGCAGGCACACTGACCGCATGGAATATGCACCAACATCTCTATTAGCGACTTTCAAAAGAATCACAAGGATATGCACTTTGACATTAAAGGATATACCCTCTACAATAATCTGGTGAAATGATGTGGTCACGCTAAAAAATGATGATTTTCATGTGAAAAAACATAGAAAAAAGCATAAAAGAGGCAATAAATCAGAAGAAAAATGAATTTATGAGGCAGTTTTTTGCGTTTTTCTTTGGTGAATCAGAAATTATTAGTAACTTTGCGGTGCATTTTTACGTCAAAAGATGCAAAAGTGTTTTTTAAAAGTTATGCCTGTGAAGGTATTTGTAATTAAGTTAAAATCGATGGAAATTTTTTTGTGCCTGTGAAGGTAGGATTAACGAAGTCCCCGGTGCTTATGCGCCGGGGACTTTTATTTTATAGCAATATTGGAAATTGACATTACTCCCAATAAAGGATTTCGCGGTTGATATCCCATTTGTGATCCTTTGGGAAATCATCACCTTCCCAAGCTTTCTTGGACGTCCATTTCTCATAGGGAGCAGTCCAGAAGGAATCGGTAGGAGGAAGACCGAGAGCCATGAAGGCGAGGGAGGTCATATAGAGAGAACCGTTGTTGGTGTACCAGTCGGCTACGTTAGGATGAGAGCCTACGAAACCGATGGTAAGGAATCCACCAGAGTTATAGTTCTTGGAGAGAGGAGAGGCATTCTTGGCTGGGTTCTCTACCTGACCGTAGAACATACGGTTGGCTACGGCTGTGAGGGCGGAGCGTACCTGTCCTTCGGAGAGTTCCTTCGGGAGATTCTTCTGCCATGCAAGCATAGCGAGAGGCTGGAGGGTAGCCATACGGTAAGGGATGCTTCTGCCAACGACAGGGAAGGTGCCTTCTGGAGAGATGAAACGTTCAAGGATGACACTCCACTTCTGCATACGCTTACGAACCTCGTTGAGACGGTTCTTTGAGCCACGACGCTTGCCATTCTTGTCGAAGATGAGATAGCCACCGCTTCCCCCACTCTTCTCTATCATCTCAAGACACTCGCAGTACATTGGCTGGATGACGTATGAGTTGTAGTAGTCGAAGGCGAATGAAGGACCGTCGCTGTAAACGCCATCACCGATATACCATTCCTCTACCTTTGAGAGCGAGAGCTTGACGCGGTATGGGTCGTAGTCAGCCCCAACGAGCTTGAGGAAACACTCCTCCATACCCACGAAGAGAAGCCAGTTAGTGTAAGGAGGGTCATAACGGCGAAGACCTTTTATCTCCTTTATATAAAGATCCTTGGTAGCCTTTGGAAGTGGCACCCAGAGGGAGTCATAACCACGGAAGAGACCTTCAACGACATAAGCACCATCAACGAGAGTCTGACCGCCATTCTCCCATCCGAGGCGGTCGGGGGATTTCGGATCAACGGCATTGATGATAGCCTTGCGCGTCCACTCACGGAGCTGTTTACGCTTGGCAGACTCTGGGGTGTCATCATCAGGGAGATTGAGCCAAGGGGCAAGACCAGCAAGCAAGCGTCCGAAAGCCTCCATATAGGCTACCTTCTTGTCGCGGTTGTCCCAAGTAGGTGATAGTTCGAGGTTCTTACAGCCGTTGGCGGTATCCATGACCTGCTGAAGCTTTCCCTCTGCCATATTCTTCATCACGGGTTCAGCCATCTGATACATGATATCCACCCACACTTCACGGTCAGTTTTCTGAAGCTGTGGTTTCTTTGCTACGGAAAGCATTGGCACGAGTGCCAGGAATAATAGTAGTCTTTTCATTTTATGGTTTTGTTTTTTACTTTGACTTTAGGGTGATGAGTGTGATCTCTGGAGTAGCACCGATACGCATTGGCATAGTACCGCCAAGACCTATGTTCACGTAGAGATTGTGGTCGCCTTCGGTGTAGAGTCCGTCGTATTCATCATAGATAAAACGGGCAACAGACCAGCCAAGGACACGGAACTGTCCCGCATGGGTGTGTCCTGACAACGTGAGGGATGGACAGCCTTTAACGATCTCTCCACGCCAATGGGTTGGGTCGTGGGTGAGGATGATAGGATAATGGCCTTCTGTGCCTTCTGAGGCTTTCTTCAGGTCGCCACGAGAGATTACGTTATGGATGCCCATAGACTGGTTCTCGCAGCCGATGAAATAGACACCGCTAGGAGCCTCATTAGGTGTGGGAGAAGAGGCAGAGGCAGCATTGCTCTGAGGAGAGACAAGAGCTGGGGCCTCGTTGTGAGGGGTGGAGGTGATGGAGCCGAGAGTTGAGGCAGAGCCGAACTCGGCTCTGCTTGCCTCGGCTTTGTTTTTATGGGTGCGATAAGGGAAGACGGGGCAGTTATCGTTAAGGAGAAGATGCCAGCCGAGGTCTTCACGCTGCATACGCTGGAGATCAGAGATCTTATAGGCACGCTCCTTGTCGGAAAGGGAGCGGTTGTAAGGGAGATAGTCATGGTTGCCCATGATGCTAACCACACCATTAGGCGACTTGAGCTGACTGAGTATAGGGATGAAAGGTTTTAGCTCGCTTTCATCAAGAGAGACAAGATCACCCGTAAACACGATAGCATCAGGATTGAGTGCGTTTATCTCATTGACGATACCGAGAAGCTCGTCCTCATGACCTTTCCAACCATCGAGGTGGAGATCTGATATCTGAACAATACGAAAACCGTCATACGCCTTTGGAAGCCCCTTACAAGCTATTGTAACAGGCTTTACCTCATGGAAGTATCTGCCGAAGAAATAGCCCCAGCAGAAGAGGATTAGCCATGCTGCCATCATGCCGAGAGCGGTATATCCAAACGGCTTATAGGCAAGGTGGAAATGAGCCATAAGGGATATGACCTTGGCTATAAGATAAACCAAGTGTGGGAGTAACGCTACCCCCACACAGATTAAAAGGAATGAGATTATTATTATCATACAATATGAGTGAAGAGTGAAAAGTGAAGAGTGAAGAATTTAAGTTACGGTTTTTCATCGAGAATACAAACTTAAATTCTTCACTATTCACTCTTAACTTTTAACTTTACTTACTAACCGGTTTGATAACGAATGAGAAGGATTTCTTGCCCTTGAGCATTACGCGATAAGGTGGCAGAGCCTGTCCTTCCTTACTCCATGAGTTTACACCGCCGACACCTGCCATTTCGCCATCGATATAGAGATTGACGAATGGAGACTTAGCAACATCACACTGGTGACGCTGCTTCTTGTTGGTGCCTTCATCCATATCATAGACAGAATAGCGGATAGCAGACATAGCACCGAGAGTCATACCGTCAGGAGTAGCAATCATAAAGCCATCGCCAGTACGGTCGCTCTGCTTCCACCAACGGATGTCTGTCTTAGAGCCTGTTTCCTGTGGACGGATGTAAGGGAAATACTGCTCGTCAGCATTCTGAACATAAACACCTACGTTCTGAGCATCGTTACGGTCGTTGTAGTTCTCAATAGGACCACGACCATAGAACTTGCTCTGATCCATAGATGATGGGAGTTCCATAACCATACCGAAGCGGAGAAGCTGCTGTGCCACGCTATCGTTCTCCTGTTCGAGAGTCTGGGTGATAACGAGAGTTCCGCAAGGCTTGATGTCGTAGGTAAGGGTGAGGTTATTGTGAACAGATGGGAGGTTATACTCAGCCACAACGGTAACGCTACCATCCTTCTGCTTCTGTCCCTCAATATTGGTGAGATTCATAACAGGCATCTTCCATGCCTTGAGGTTACGCTGGAGTCCAGCACCCATATCATTATCAGTAACGGCACGCCAGAAGTTAGGCTTGATTGTACCGCGATCACCAAGAACTGCCTTTCCTGCTACCACATAGGAAGAAATCAAGCCATTTGCCTTAGAGAACACGAGATTGGCATTCTCGCCATTCACGACGATAGCACTTGAATTCTCGTTGTCGATGAGGTTGAGCTTACCCTTCTTGCTCTTTGCTATCTGAGCACACTCGTCATTGCATACAGCCTGAGGCGCTCTTGTGAAGCCGAGGTCAATCTGCTGATGGGCAACCTCATAACCGGCAGGCAAAAGACCGTCAACGTTCTTGTTGCGATAAGATACATTGAGGAATACCTCTTTCTGTGCTGACTTGAGTTCTGCAATCTTTGGTCCGATAGGAAGCTGGAAAGACTCCCTAAACTGAGGCTTAATGTTGAGATCCTTTATTGAGCCATCAAGAACAACCTCACCCTCGGCAACAACCTGCCAATAGAGATCTACATAGTCGAGTGGACGGAAGAAGTTCTCATTGAACACATTGAGGGTTACGCCATTGAGAGTAGTCCAGATATTCTGATAGTGATAGCCCACCTCATAGATCTGAGGACTTGGCTGACGATCAGGCAGGAGGAGTCCGTTACAGTTGAAGTTATTATCCGATGGATCGTAGGTGTTATAGTCTCCACCATAGGCATAGATCTGAGAACCGTCAGCCTGTTTCTTGTGAAGAGCCTGATCGATGAAATCCCAGATATATCCACCCTGGAACTTAGGGTACTTACGCACGAGGTTCCAGTATTCGCGGAAGCCACCGCATGAGTTACCCATAGCATGAGAGTACTCACACTGGATGAGAGGCTTATTACTGTTCTCGTTCTGGGAATAGTTCTCAGAACTCCACTGAGAGAAATACATCGGACAGAAGATATCCGTTCCCTCACGACCGCCACAAGGCTCATACTGAACAGGGCGACTTGAATCGGCAGTCTTTATCCAATCGTAGGCAGCCTTGAAGTTCTGGCTGTTGGTTGTCTCGTTACCAAGACTCCACACGATGATTGCAGGGTGATTGCGATATGTGTCGATGTTATGCTGATTACGCTCAAGGATAGTCTTTGCGAATGGTTCTTTGGCAGTAATCGGATCACGAACATAGAGGAATCCGTGGCTCTCAATATTAGCCTCAGCAGTCATGTAGATACCATATTCATCGCATAGGTCATACCATACTGGATCGTTAGGATAGTGACAGGTACGAACGGCATTGATATTAAACTCCTTCATGCGCTTAATGTCCTCAATCATACGCTCACGCGAAACAACATAGCCGCCGTCAGGATCAAGCTCGTGACGGTTCACGCCCTTGATATAGATAGGCTGACCATTGACAAGGAGCTGAGAGTCCTTGATCTCTACCTTACGGAAACCAACCTTAGTAACGGCATAGCTTGAAGTCTCGTTAACCTTCGCCCTCTTACCCTTGCCAATCTTTTCCTCAGAAACAACCTCTGTGAGGAGTTTATATAGATAAGGAGTCTCGGCAGTCCACTTCTTTGGATTAGTCACGCGGATATCGGCAGAGACATCAGTCTGACCAGCCTGAACGGTAACGGTCTTCTTTGCCACCTCTGCACCAGAGGCATCAAGGAGGGTATATTTAACGTGTGAAACATCAGAGCCGATCTTCGTCTCTACACAGATAGCGCCATCGGTATAGTTGGCATCAAGATCTGGAGTAACGACGATATCAGAAATGCTCTTATTCGTCTCACGGGCAAAGAGATACGAATCGCGAGACACACCAGAGAGACGCCAGAAATCCTGATCCTCACTCCATGAGCCATCGCACCAGCGCATTACCTGGAACGTAATCTGATTCTCGCCCGTCTTTACATATTTCGTAATATCAAATTCGGTAGCAACCTTTGAATCCTCGGAATAGCCCACGAAACGACCATTTACATAGAGATAGATACAAGAGGTAACGCTTCCGAAATGGGCTATTACCTGCTTGCCATCCCATTCTGCAGGGATATTTATAGTCTTACGGTATGTACCAACGTGATTATCCTTTGAAGGCACAGCAGGTGGTTGCTCATTGAAATGCCCACGCCAAGCGAAGCCTACATTAACATATTCAGGATCGCCATAGCCGTTGAGTTCCCAGATACCAGGAACAGGCATCGTCTTCCATTGTGAATCGTCATAGTTCACGCCGAAGCAGTCTGTTGGGCGCTGGTCGGCATTCTCTACCCAGTTGAACTTCCAGTTACCATGAAGGGTGAGGAAATTACTTGACTTTGTGATGTCACCAGCCAGAGCCTTTGCAGCCGATTCATAGACAAAGAAGTCTGTGTGCATAGGGAAACGGTTGATCTCATTGATCTGGAGATCATGCCAACACTTGTCGATAAGCTCTACACCAGGTGTTGGTGCTGGCTGCTGTTGCTTTGCAGCAGTCTTTTTAACAGCGGCAGGAGAAGCCGCAGAAAGCATCAGGGCCGAAGCCGCAAGAAAGATTGATTTTTTCATTTATGTTTATAGTGTTTATATTTTTTCTGAGGGAAAGGCCGGAATGTCCGGATTATCTGGAAAAGCCGGAAAGACCGGAAAAGCCGGATTTGCCGGGAAGAACCAGCACTACTTAGCAATATACCTATAATACTCGCAAGCAGCAAGGAGGAAAGCCCCCGTACCGAAGTTAGTAACTGATTCCTGATCAACCACCTGACCTGGGATAGCCTTTTCGCCGATAGGCTGCACATAGCCAATGGTATTGTCCTTCTGAAGGGCTATGGTTGCAAGGTATTCCCAAGCCTTATTGGCAGCAGGGAGGTATTTCTTCGGAAGAATACCGTTATTGATACCCCAGAGCAGTCCGTAGCAGTTAAGGGCGGTTCCTGATGTCTCGCGTCCTGGAGCTTGCTCAGGGTCAAGGAGAGAGCGCGTCCAATAGCCTTCCTCCTGTTGGCAAGCCACAATGGCTGCAGCGAGTTTCTGATAGTACTGCACTATCTCCTGACGATGCTTGTAGTCCTTTGGCAAATCCTTCAAGACCTTGGCAAAAGCAGCCATTACCCAACCATCACCACGAGCCCAGAAATCCTTCTTCCCGTTTTCTGTCTTATGCTTTGGATAGACATACTTGCCATCGCGGAAATATAGCCCTGTCTCCTCGTCGTACATAACTGAGTTACAGTATTTCCAATTCTCGTACATCTTATCGAGATAGCCCTCATCGCCTGTAAGGAGATACATCTTTGTCATTACAGGCATCACCATGTAAAGGGCATCAGCCCACCACCAGAAATCGTTTGCCTTACTACGTTTCTCATAGCTCATCACCTCCTTTGGACGATGAATGTATCTTGGGTTGTAGCTCTTTCTTTCGAGCGCATCATTGTATAGGTCGATATAGGTCTGGAAACAGATCTGCCAGTCGCCAAAGAGCACATAGTCATGTCCCTCGCCATAGTTCTTGTACTTCCACTTGGCAGGGTCTATCTCTGAAGCGCCTTGGAAGAAGTTACGCTCTCCCCAACGCTTGGAGTACTTACGCCAACGATTGGCCGTCTTACGCTCTGCCTCGTCCTTGCTTTCGTTGAAAAGGAAATACGCCTCCATATTACCTGTGTGATAGACGGCAGGATCCCAGAAAGCACGGTCGCGAGTGGCAGGATGACGTTTCTGCCAATGATTATTGACGTTGGCAATGATAGTCTTCACCTCTTCTGGTGTCCAGTTCTTGGCAGACATGCTACCCCATGCCAGAAGCATCAAGGCTATCATCAATATGGTCTTTCTCATACTTTACAGGTCAGTTTTTGAATGGTTTTAATCTGGCTAAATTATGAATAATCTCTGCAAAAATAATAAATTCCCGTGATTTAGCCAAAATTTATCGCTATTGTTTCCGTTTTTTATGCTAAAAAATCCGAAAACATCGGAAATTTCCTATTATATATTGTATAATTCAAAAAAAAAGTGTAATTTTGCGCTCTAAAAATACAGGCGAAGGTCAAACGTCAAAGGTCAATAGCCTTAGACCTTAGACCTTAGACCTTAGTCCTTAGTCCGTCCAAAATAAACAAATAGAAATATAACAATAACAAAAAAATGGCAGAAGACGTATTTAAGAAAATCGTAAGTCACTGTAAGGAGTATGGTTTCGTATTCCCTTCAAGTGAGATTTACGACGGTCTTGGCGCAGTTTACGACTACGCTCAGAATGGTGTGGAGATGAAGAACAACATCAAGCAGTATTGGTGGCAGTCAATGGTTCTCCTTCACGACAAT
>CACYXI010000087.1 GCA_902778265.1 uncultured Bacteroidales bacterium
ACAAGAACCATCAGCCTGCTTTGCGAGCTTACCGGTCTCAATGGTGATCTGACGACCATCAGGAAGAGAGACTGTCTTTGTAATTACGTTCATCGTAATGAAAAAAAATTTTTTATTGTCTTAATTATACATCACAAGCACGGACATTTTCCGTACTCAAAAATAAATCCGTGCAAATTTACACAAAAAAAATGACACGAACAAATTTTCAGACATTTATTTTACATTTTAACGTAATTAGCGTAAGAACCTTCTCTTTTTTGAACACGGAATTCACGAAACTAACTACACTTCCGTTTCTTTTGTGTTTTCTGTGTTCGTAAGAAAAATTAATGCGAGATTAATGTGTTCTCTGTGGAAATAAAGTTTACTCACATAGTGAAAAACATATAATGCCCATCAATGTCACATTAATATCGCATTAATCCCTTAATCTGTTAATTTCTTAATCTTTAATCAGCATCTTCCTCGGCATCAAAAGTACAACCTTTTGAATCTAAGGTACCTATACCTCCCCATGGGATACTTTCCTGTACAAGCACATGCTGCTTTAGGTCTTTAACTCGATAAGTTGGTTTGTTATACTTTTTTCTCATAATTTTTTAATTATTGAATGACTATTTTCTTTCCGTTTTTGATGTATATACCATGTGTCAAAGCTTTTTCATTTACAACTCTGCCATTCAAGTCGTGGACAATATTTGTTTCTCGTTTATTCTGTGAGACACAAGAAATACCAGTTGTATTGTTTTCTTCAACATCATCATCTACTTCTATGGTAAAGGTCTTTGCTGCATGGGTGGTATTGTACATAGGACTACGAGCTTCAGCCTTGACATACCAACGGTATGGTTTTAAATTACTTACACCATCGGTCATAATGATAGCGCCACCACCCATAGCATAATACTCGTTTTCAAGCAAGACAGAAGCTGGAATGGTCCTGTAAGTACCAGTGAATGTATATTTAGCAATTGTCGTAGAACAATCTATGCTATTCTCTCCAGCAGGATAGAGGCTCACATCATTTACGGTGATTGTCTTCTTGCCTATTGTCTTTGCCTTGATAAGATAAGGGAGGTTTGGCATGAGGGAACCTTCCTCGATCTTTTCTATATCCATTATAGTCTTATCGATGATATTATCATTATTGGTGTCTATCTGGCGTATGCCATTGATATAAGCCACATCGAATTCATCCTTCCAATCGTCATAACCCATAGAAAATGGAATGTATAGAGATTGCCACTTGGTATTGTTGAAAGTACGAGTATAGAAGATTTTCTGATTATTCAACAGCGAACCATTTGTATAAGTTTCGCCATCAGTTAATATGGATGTATTATCTGGATTATTGATGTTGAACATATCGTGAACAGCAATGACTGCAGCTTTTTGACAGAGATAAGCATTCTCATCAGTCACAGATACAAATTCATCTGGATAAGTAGCTGAATTTCTTTGAGAGTCAGTTATACTTACGCGATAGGGATTCCCCATAATGGACACTCCATATCGAGGAGCGATAAGTGTTTCAAAGTATGCTGCGCACGCAACATATTGTCCTATGCCAGGAGCCAAGTGGAGTTTGTCATTGGAGAATCCATACTCCGTGGTATTTATTGAAGATTGACGAATGTTTTGTACTGCAGTTCCATAGGGTATGATAAAGTCAACGCCATAATCGATACAGAACTGATGATAAGAATCGGCTATGAGTTGATATAGGTTATTTGTATTGCTATTATAGTTATAGGCGGCATGCACCATATTTATACCTATTGCAGCTTGTGGTTGATATGTGCGGATTAGGTCTATTAGTTCGGGCAAATGACCGCCTGCATGATTTTGATTCCAGAACTCATATTTATGAGAATAATTACTAACCTGCTGAATGATAATAACATCCCACTTGCAATCGGTGAATACCTTTCTAATATTTGAACCATCGTTAGGAGTAGCAGAACTTGCTATTGGTAGCGTTATACCTCCAAGAATTTTGGATACATTATAGCCTTTTACATCATTGTCATTCCAACAATCAATAAAAGTAGAAAAAGAACCTCCTCCTCGATTGCACTTATATAAACACATGTCTCTTGTGTTGACACCTGCTCTTTGCACCATATTTGACAAATAAGCCGTAGAATTTTCGGTAAAAGAATTGCCTATATGAAGTACTTTTAGGGAATCTTTCGTCAGATCAACTTTAGGCAAATTTTCAATATATGTAGAAGCCGATTCTCCTTGCGCATTTACAGTAACAGATAATGTAAAAAGCGCAAATAAAATAATCATTTTGTCTTTCATATAGAAATAAAATAGGGCGCAGACCTTCCGAAATCCTCGTCCTCTACCTTAGGTTACGACCAAGAAACCTTTCACGTAGACAAGTACAATCAGTAAAGTCCACGTCCCATACGGGACATGGAACTTTTCGCGTACTTGTTCTCACGTGTTTGAAAATTGGTCGTATTCAAGATAGAGAGAACAAGAGCTAAAAGCTCAATGTTATATTTATGTCGAGAGAATCGGTAGTTGCTCACCCATGTGTTAATGATTTATGTTAACTGTTAGCCGAGAAAGTCTGAGACTTCTATCAGCATTAGGGGAACGTTACCGCTCGTCTGTTTAATTACGTTTTACTTTCTGTTTCTTATTTATTAGTTTTGAGGGTTAATACTATTGTTTAACATTCTACGTGCAAAAATACACAAAATCTCTGATACCGCCAAATTTTAACGCAAAAATTAGTTTTTCCTCTCAAAATAATTTAACCACAGCTCGACTACTTGCTATTTGCTTTCGCCTTCTAAAAAAACAGGAGAAAACCAATAAAAACATATAAAAACAAACTGTTTTATTTTGTGTTCTTTTGTCTTAATTGGTTTTTCTAAATGGCGAAAGCAACTAATTATTAACTAAACGCAAAGTCGCAAAGATTTTATCTGAACACGGAAAATACAGAATAAACGAAGGCTTTTTTCGCAAAGCTCAACAAGCTAAAGCAAGTCGTTTCTTTACTTCCCCGTGGTCAGTGGGTCTGCGACAAATCTCGCGCATTTCGTGTTCGTAAAAGAAAACTCAGCGGCTTTGCGTCTCTGCGTTTGAAAATCCCTCTTGACAACGCTCTTCCTCCGCATTTCCTCCGCTATTCCTCCGATGATAATACCATTATATTACCATAATAATACCATAATATTACCATTAACTATGGTATTTTAATGGTAAATTAATTGTAATTTAATGGTATTTTAATGGTAATTACTTCGGACATAGAGCGGAGTTTCAGATAAATCAGATAAATCCGTTTCCTTTTTCTTTTGACCACAGAAGTCACGAAAGAAACGAAGGCCTTCGTTTATTCTGTGTCTTCCGTGTTCACGTTTATATTAACCACAGATTTTCAGGATTTTAGGGATATTAATCACGAGCGCAAGCGAGACTTGCGTAGCTTGTTGAGCCTTGCGAAAAAATCCGTAAAATCTGTGCTATCTGTGTTCGAAAAAAAAGAAACGGATTTATCTGATTTATCCGAAAAAATTTACTGGTTTAATTTTCTGATTTAATTTTCTCCTAATTTCTTCGCAAAGCTCAGGCGCTACGCGGAATACTTTCCAGTAACATAAATAACGTGTTCTTCTTCATCCGTTGTGGTGGCAAAGAGATAAATGTCACCGCCGTCCTTGATTTTAAGGCGTTTACGAAGTTGTTCAGGAGAAAGGGGGAAGTTGCGAACAGAGATGTTCGCCCTATCAATTCCTGCAAGAGCAGACTTCAGTTCCTTCTTGTTCATAGTCGTGATACAAAGGATATTGAACACACGACCTGGGAAAGCAGAGACGGAATCGCCGACGAACAGGTGCGAGTTCTTGCCAATCTGCCTTATGCCAAAGGTATTCTCAATCTCCATAAAGCATCCGGCTTTCATTATGGAAGCATTAGGAACGTAGAGTTTCTGAGGCTCAGAGGCTACGACTGAACTCTGGGCAACAGAGGCATTTGGCGAGAAGACGAATGTCTCTTCATCATTGACACAATGCACCTCAAGAGCGCTTTCGTACCTCTCGGAAAGAACGATGAGCAGTTCCTTGCATTCATTCTGGGTAGAGACAATATGCACCTCCCTCACGGCATCTTTGCTCTCACAAGCACGATTGAGATCTTCAACGGTTTGATGCCAGTCGAGCATAGGGGACAGCTTCACCATCACGAGTGCCGCTCTTTGCAGTAATTCCCCGATGAAACCGAGGATATTCGGGGTACAATCGCCTATTGCATAGGTTCTGTTGCCATTAGTATCACGACGGGCAGGATCTATGAAAACGACGGCCTCTTGCAGGTCTGTTAGTTCGAGAGGGCTTTCAAGCTCCTTGCAAATGACATTAGCATGAGGCAAGCCGAGCAACGGGAAGTTATGCCTTGCAATCTCGCAAAGGTGCTCTTGTCGCTCAACGTAGGTAGCCTCAGCAAAGCCTTGCGCGAGATAGGAGAAATCCACGCCAAAGCCACCGGTTATGTCGATGAAATGGGAGGTTCTCGACCGATCTCGGTCGAGAAAACGATCAAGCACGCGCCTCTTGTATCTTGCTGTTTGCTCGGATGAGCATTGCTCCATAGAGATATGAGGCGGAAAGACGAGGAGGCTGCTTTCATCCACATTATCACCCATAGCCCTATCTGCCGTCGTGAACCACGACGGCAGCTTAACCCTCGCCTTCTGTCTGCCAGCAATCTGATCGAGGGCAAACGACAGGTCAAGATTCTCCGTCCTCTTTGCCGAGAGCGCGAGTTTTCTTACATCATCATTTGCGTGCTTGCAGATGAAATCGAGAGTAGATTTTGAAATGTTCATTTCAGGATGTATTTCGGGTGAGTAAATTCTTTTCCGCTACAAAAATAATATAAATAGCCGAAAAACGAGAATTATATGCTCATATTTTTTGCCTATTCAAGAAAAATGAGTAACTTTGCCCCTCACAAGTTCAGAGAAGGAGTTCGAGAAGGCACTACGCCCGCTGCAATTCGAGGATTTCAGCGGACAGAAGAGCGTGGTGGAGAATCTGCAGGTCTTTGTGGAAGCTGCAAAGTTCCGTGGTGAGCCTCTCGACCACACCCTACTCCACGGCCCTCCTGGACTTGGAAAGACAACTCTCAGCAATATCATTGCCAACGAACTGGGCGTGGGTTTCAAGCTCACATCCGGTCCTGTGCTCGATAAGCCGGGCGACCTTGCCGGCATACTCACCTCCCTTGAGACAAACGATGTGCTCTTCATCGACGAAATACATCGCCTCTCGCCTGTGGTAGAGGAATACCTGTACTCGGCAATGGAGGACTATCGCATTGATATTATGATAGATAAGGGACCGTCTGCCCGATCAATCCAGATAGATCTCAACCCATTCACGCTCATTGGTGCCACTACCCGCAGCGGACTCTTGACAGCTCCTCTGCGTGCTCGTTTCGGCATCAATATGCACCTTGAATATTACGATCCTGATACTCTCTCTCGCATCATAAAGCGCTCTGCCCGACTGCTCGGAATGCCTATTGCCGACGAGGCTGCTGATGAGATCTCACGCCGTTCAAGAGGTACGCCTCGTATCGCCAACGGTCTTCTCCGTCGTGTGCGTGACTTTGCCCAGGTTAAAGGTAACGGCAAGATTGACACGAAGATAGCGAAGGTTGCACTTACCGCCCTCAACATAGATGAATATGGTCTTGACGACATCGACAACAAGATTCTCACTACTATCATCGACAAGTTCCAAGGTGGTCCTGTGGGTATCGGAACTATCGCAACGGCTATTGGTGAGGATGCAGGAACTGTGGAGGATGTATATGAGCCATACCTCATCATGGAGGGTTTCCTGAAGAGGACATCAAGAGGTCGTATGGCAACAGAACTTGCCTACAACCATCTCGGCAGGGATATGTATCGCACTAACAGTAACATCATCAGTCCATCATTCTTTGATTAAGGTATGAAGACAGCACTTTTCACCGGCACATTCAATCCATTCACTATCGGTCATGCTGACATAGTGGAGCGTGCGCTCAAAATCTTCGATAGGATTGTTATCGGCATTGGTTACAATCCCGATAAAGGGTCGAAGGAGGGCTTCATGAGTCCAGAGATTGAGGAGCGCGTAACCCAGATAAGGAAGGTGTACGAAAATGACCCTCGCGTGATTGTGGAGGCATACTCGGACCTTACCGTGGATCTTGCGGAAAGGCATAACGCCGTTGCTATCGTCAAGGGTGTCCGCTCAATCAAGGACTATGAGTATGAGCGTGATCAGGCAGATTTCAACAAACTGCTCAGTAACGGTTTAGATACTATCCTCTTCTACTCCCGTCCAGAGTTGGCCGCACTCTCGTCAAGTATGGTAAGGACTTTGGAGATGTTCGGGAAAGATGTGAGTCGGTTCATCCCATCTCCTCAAAAGGGTAAAGAGTAAAGGGTAAAGAGTAATGTAATTTGTAATTATACTTATGATTAGCTATAATTCTGAAAACGTAAAGATGCCGAAGATTCGCAAGCGCGATACTTCCGCATGGATTAAGCAGGTGGCAGCTTCGTATGGCCGTAAGGTTGGCGAGGTTGGCTATTTGTTCGTGGATGATGAGAAGATTCTTGAGGTGAACAATGAGTATCTCGGGCATGACTACTACACAGACATCATCACCTTCGACTATGACGAAGATGATATAATAAACGGCGATCTCGTGATCAGTCTTGATACCGTGAAGAGTAATGCCGAACTCTTTAACAAGCCATACGAGGAAGAACTTTTCAGGGTTATCATCCACGGAATACTGCACCTCTGCGGCATCAACGACAAAGGGCCGGGTGAGCGAGAAATCATGGAAGCAGCAGAAAATAAGGCTCTTGAAATGGCAAAAAGTGTTAATTTGTTAGCAAAATAACGACTTTTTCATAATTATTCTGTCAAAATGTTGCACAATTCAGGTTTATTGAGTAATTTTGCTTACAATTTGAGTCAAACAATGACATAAAATAACAAGGAGAACTATATATTACTCAATAATTGAGATGGAAAAGATTGACAAACTTGATAAGAAAATCCTGAGCATTCTTGCCCTTAATGCGCGTATTCCTTTCAAGGACGTGGCAGCAGAATGCGGAGTTTCACGTGCAGCTATCCACCAGCGCGTACAACACCTCATAGAGGATGGTGTGATAACAGGTAGCGGTTTTGATGTGAACCCAAAGTCACTTGGTTACAGCACTTGTACCTATGTCGGAATCCGACTTGAGCGTGGCTCTATGTACAAGGATGTAGTTAAGCAGCTCCAGAACATCCCTGAGATTGTGGAGTGCCATTTCACTACAGGCCCTTACACTATGCTCGTAAAGCTCTATGTGCGTGACAACGAGCAGCTTATGCACCTTCTCAACAACCAGTTGCAATGCATCCACGGTGTTGTTTCAACAGAGACACTCATCTCTTTGGAGCAGAGCATCAAGCGTGAGATTCCAGTTCGCGCAGAAGAGTAATACGAGGCTCTTCATCCTTCATAATCACGAGGTATGAACTATTCATTAGACGATCTTTTAGTTTCTGCCTACGAAAACATCCCAGAGGCAGAGAGCCGTCCTGTCATTGGCATAACGGCTAACTATTCAGATATAGACGCCACGGTGCGTGACCGCTATTACAAGCAGATCATCAGCGCTGGTGGCGTTCCTGTTATTATACCACCTATTGCCGACACAGCAATAATTGCCGATACCCTAAATAAGGTGGACGGCATTCTGCTAACTGGTGGTGGCGACTATAATCCGCTATGGTGCGGAGAAGAGCCTTCGCCAAAGCTCCATAATATAAATAAGGAACGCGATGCTGCCGAGCTTATCCTCACCCGTCTTGCCTATAACAAGCAGATTCCTATGCTTGGCATCTGCCGAGGCATTCAAACACTCGCAATGACTCTTGGAGGACACGTTGCACAGGATATCAGTTCACAAGCAACGATCAAGCATTCGCAAGATGCTGACAGAGAAGAGGCTACACACTCCGTCACAGTAGAGGAAGGGAGTATGCTTCATAGCATCTATTTCCCAACCACCAACACCCAACACCCAACATCCAACACCCTAAACGTCAATTCTTTCCATCATCAGGCAGTTGACAACCCCGGTTCTATTTTCCGTGCCACAGCATATTCAAAGGACGGAATTATAGAGGCGATCGAGAGCACGGAATACAAGAACGTGATGGGGGTGCAATGGCATCCTGAATGGTTAGGCAAGGATGGACTTCCTTTGTTCAAATGGCTCGTTGACTCTGCGCGTGAATATAAAGATGTTGCAGAACTGCATTCTCGCGTTCTTACCCTCGACACCCATTGTGATACGCCAATGTTCTTCCATGAGGGTGTTGACTTCACAAAGCGAGATAACCGCATACTTGTTGACCTCCACAAGATGACGGACGGTCGTCAAGATGCGACTATCATGGTGGCATATCTTCCACAACCAAAGGAAGGTCAGGAGTTCTATGAGAATATAAATCCTAACTTCCCAAAGGAAAGGAAGTCTATAACCCCTTCTTCCTACGCAGATTCCATTTTTGACATCATAGATTCAACCGTTACAAAGGTTCCTCAATATCTCAGTATAGCCCGAACACCAACAGATCTCTATGCCAACAAGCAACAGGGCAAGAAGAGCATCATGCTCGGCATTGAAAACGGTCTTGCCATAGAGCATAGTCTTGACAAGCTAAGACATTTCGCAGATCGTGGAATAGTATATATAACTCTTTGCCATAATGGCGATAATGATATATGTGACTCTGCTCGTGGCTGCAATACACATAATGGTGTTTCGGAGTTTGGTGAACAGGTAATCAAGGAGATGAATCGCCTTGGCATCATGGTCGATATGAGTCATGCAGGCGAGAAGAGTTTCTATGATGCTCTTGAAATCAGCGAGAAACCAATTGTTTGCTCTCACTCTAATTCTCGCATTCTCTGTGATCATCCTCGCAATCTGACCGATGATCAGCTACGTGCTATTGCAAAGAAGGGCGGAGTAGTTCACACCACCTTCTATCACGGATTCCTGAACCAGACAAGCGAGGCGGATATTCTCGATGGAATCAGGCATCTTGAACACGCAATAGACATTATGGGCATTGATCACGTTGGTATCGGCACAGATTTCGATGGTGATGGCGGTGTATGTGGAATGCGCGATGCGTCAGACATTCAGCAGTTTACCCGTCAGCTTCTTCGCCGTCGCTATTCAGAGAGTGATATTGCCAAGATCTGGGGCGGTAACTGGCTCCGCGTAATGACAGAAGTTCAAAAAGCAAAATAACTTAAATAATCATCCGCAATCACCTGATAGCGCCCCGAAGGGGCAAAAGCTACTAGCCCAGGGCATCGCCCTGGGGAAATCGGAGTGGTAGCTAACGCCCTGTAAGGGCAAAAGCCCTAACACGAAGCAATGCTTTTGCCCTTACAGGGCGAAATTACCAACTTCCACCTACCTAGGGCGATGCCCTAGGCTATGAGCAGGTTAGCCTTTCAGGCTGCCACTATCGGATAAATGCGGATAGTAAAAAAATCATTTATGAATAGCAAATACATTTTCTTTTCCGTCCTCTTGGTTGCTGCGCTTTTCTCTTCTTGTAAAAGCAATAAGCAAACGACAGAAGAAGTTCTACAGCCTGTAGGCCCTGCTTTCGTGGCAGATTCAGCTATGGCCTATTGTAAGGCACAATGCGACTTCGGTCCACGAACAATGAATAGTAAGGCGCATGACCTCTGCGAGGAATGGATAGTAAATAAGTTCAAGGGATTTGGCTTGGAAGTAGAGACACAGAAGGCTGATCTCACAGGCTGGGATGGCACAAAGCTCCATTCTACCAATATCATAGCACATTTCAACCCACAGGCACAGCGTCGCATTCTCATTTGCGCTCACTGGGATAGCCGTCCATGGGCTGATAATGATCCTGACTCCACCAACTGGCACAAGCCTGTACTTGCAGCTAATGACGGAGCTTCTGGTGTAGGCGTAATGCTGGAACTGGCTCGTATTCTTCAGAATGACACGACACTTGCCATAGGCGTTGATCTTGTATGCTTTGATGCAGAGGACTACGGTACCCCACAATGGGCTGAGAAAGGTGAGGATAGCGAAAGCACATGGGCTCTCGGTGCACAGTATTGGGCCGAGAATCTTCCAGAGAACTACGAACCACAATTTGGTATTCTCCTTGATATGGTTGGCGGACAGGGTGCTAAGTTCTATCAAGAGCTATACTCGCTTAGATATGCTGCTTCCATCGTGGATAAGGTATGGTCTGCTGCTCGTCATGCAGGTTACGGAAGTCTGTTTACCAACGAAGCAGGTAAAGGCATAACAGACGACCACATCCCTGTAAATGAGGCTGGCATTCCGACTGTTGATGTCATTCCTTGCTATCCTGATTGCGACCAGAGCGTATTTGGCCCTACATGGCATACCGTGAACGATGATATGGAGCATCTTGACATCAACACACTAAAGGCTGTTGGGCAGATGCTCATTCAGGTCATCTATTCTGAATAACAACTTAAACCTCGATAATCTCATGGAAATACTGAACGCAATAGCACTAACGATGCTGAAGCCTCAGATGTCGCCTCTTCAGTTGATGCAACTATACCAAGAGGCTGGCTCGGCTACGGCAATAGTTGAGAACAGGCATCATATAGAAAATGCGATAGCGGAAGCAACTCCTCACTTGAAGCAGATGCTCTCCGGACTTGATAACGCCCTTGTCCTCGCAGAACAGGAACTGAAGTTCTGCGAGGCACATTCCATCAAGGCTTTGCATTTCGGTAGTAAGGACTATCCTCAACGCCTCACACATTGTGAGGATGCTCCACTCGTTTTGTATTTCTGTGGAAATGGAAATCTCAACCCTTCAAAGGTTATTAGTATCATAGGCACTCGTCAATGTACGGTCTATGGACAGGACATAATCCGCCATTTCATCGAAGATTTGAAGAAGACAAATCCAGATATCCTTGTAATCAGCGGACTTGCCTATGGCGTTGACATTCAAGCTCACAGGAATGCCTTGAAAGTAGGAATGGATACTGTTGGCGTACTTGCCCACGGACTTGACATCATATATCCAAACGTACATCGCAATACGGCAAAGGAGATGGTTTCACATGGTGGATTACTATCAGAATATCCTCGTGGCACACGACCAGAAAAGCGCAATTTCGTTCAGCGTAACAGAATCGTAGCAGGGATGAGCGATGCCACTATACTTGTTGAGAGTGCGGCAAAAGGTGGTGGCCTCATCACTTGTGATATTGCCAACAGCTATTCACGCGATGTATTTGCTTTTCCAGGAGCAGTAAACGCGCCATATAGTGCGGGATGCAATAACCTTATCCGCAAACAAGGTGCTCAACTCATCACTTCTGCCGAAGATTTTATCATAGAAATGGGTTGGGAGAACGACCTTATTCTTGAAAAAGCAAAAAATAAGGGAATAGAACGACAGCTATTCCCTGAACTCTCACCTGACGAGACTCTTATTGTTGAAGCCCTAAAAGAACGGGATTTGCACGTCAACGAAATAGCAATACGCACAAATCTCCCTATAGGTACGATAAATTCCGCCCTTTTCATGCTTGAGATGAATGGTGTCATCCTCTCAATGGCGGGCGGAAGCTATCATTTATTGAAGTGATGGGTTATAAGGTTGTGAGGTTATGAGGTTTGGAGGTCAGTACCGCAAATAGCATTCCGACCTAACAACCCTAAAACCTACTAACCTTAAAACCTCAATCTGCTATCAGGCTGATATACGTCTCAATAGCATCTCTTATCTCTGAAATCTTAATGAATTCATCAGCACTATGAGAGCGTGAGGATTCGCCTGGACCGAGTTTGAATGATTCCCAAGGCATGAGTGCCTGATCACTCAGCGTAGGCGAACCGAAAGGTTTCTTGTCCATTGCCACACAACGCTTTACAAGAGGATGGTCAAGACTTATCTTTGAAGAACGAAGATGATATGAGCGTGCCTTGCAGTCGCTCTTTGTATGCTCGTCAATGAAACGGAAGACTTCCTCATTGTCATAGTTCTCGTTTGTGCGAACATCAACAATCATCTTACATTCATCAGGGATGACATTATGCTGAGTACCGCTATTCACAACCGTCAGATTCATTACCGTAGGACCAAGGAAATCACTTACTTTTTGATATTTATAATTCCTTACCCAGCACATATCATCAAGTGCCTCATAGATAGCATTGATACCTTCACCACGAGCTGCATGACCAGATTTTCCATGTGCGATCATATCAATTACCATCAGTCCCTTCTCTGCTACGGCTGGTTGCATACCAGTAGGTTCTCCAACGATAGCGACATCTATCTTAGGTAGCTTATCAATGACGTTTCTGATACCATTCACTCCACTCACTTCCTCTTCACAAGAAGCAAGATAGACAAGGTTATAAGGCAACGGTTTCTTACTATTCACAAGTTCCCTAAACACCTGAAGAAGAGACACAAGACCACCACCGCAATCATTACTTCCAAGACCATACAGAGTATCACCTTCGATAGCAGGAGCAAATGGATCGCGAGTCCATGAAGCAACAGGCTTAACCGTATCAATATGTGCATTGAGCAGAAGCGTAGGACGATCAGCAGACCAATCTTCGCTCTTTATCCACAAATTATTACCCACACGAGTAGGGGTGAATCCATAGGATTCCATTGCTTCCTGCATGATGTCGGCAGCCTTGCTCTCATCACGACTTACACTTGGTGTTGCTATGAGTTTCTGAAGAAGCGAAACGGCTTCCTGAGTAAGTTCTTCTATTGTCATAAATTTCTGTTTTGAGACTGCAAACTTACATAAAATTCCGCACATAATCCAAGATTTTCTCCATTTTTCCACTTCAAACACAAAAAAACACGATTATCATTTTCTTTTTTCGACTTAATTTATTATTTTTGCATTTAAATATAACAGAAGTTTCGCAAGCTCTACTTCATGGGTTATGAGGTTAGAAGGTTAGAGGTTATAAGGTCGGAATGCTTATAACGATGCTGACCTGAAAGCCTCCAAGCCTTAAAACCCTCAACTTGAGCCATGCGAAAGTTGAAACATCTAAACTGAATTATGCTGACAAAATGCCATCTTTCTCAACTTCCTTATGCACAGGCAAAAAAATACGGTGACAGAACCGTATTCGTTTACCGTGAATTTGGCGGTACAACGTGGAAGGAAATATCCTGGAAGGGATTTGCCGAGAAGGTGAAGCGCGTGTCAAACGCACTTCTTGACCTTGGGGTAAATGTTCAGGAGAACATCGGTGTATTCTCCCAGAATTCCATTCAGTACATCTTTACAGACTTTGGAGCATTCGGCATTCGTGCCGTTACAATTCCTTTCTACGCAACAAGCAGCGAGGAGCAGATTCAGTATGTCATCAACGATGCTTCTATCCGCATTCTCTTCGTAGGCGAACAGGAGCAATACGACAAGGCTCGTCGTGTACAGGCTCTATGCCCTTCACTTGAGCGTATCATCATTTATGATCAGTCTGTCATTCGTGCCAATCACGATACGACATCCATCTATTTCTCTGATTTCCTAAAACAGGCTGACGGCTACCCTCACCAGACGGAAGTTGAGGCTCTTTGGAAGCAGGCTAACGAGGAGGATCTTGCAAATATCCTTTATACATCAGGAACTTCTGGCGATAGCAAGGGCGTGATGCTGACTTATAGCCAGTTCCATGCTGCTATCAAGGCAAACGACAAATGCGTGCCTGTTGGCGAGAGTGACCGCGTAATCACCTTCCTTCCTATCACTCATATCTTTGAGCGTGGCTGGGATTTCCTGTCACTCTATGAAGGTGCTACGCTTATCATAAACACCAATCCGCGCGAGATTCAGCAGTCTATGCGCGAGACTCACCCAACCTGTATGTCTGCCGTTCCTCGCTTTTGGGAAAAGGTATATGCAGGTGTTCAGGAAAAGCTTGACAAGATTTCTCCTTTCCAGAGGAAACTTCTTCTCTCTGCCCTTGAAATTGGTGCAAGCTATAACATCGGCTGTCTATCAAAAGGCAAGAAGCCTTCTATTGCTCTTGCCCTAAAATACAAGGTTGCAAACAATACAGTTCTCTCGCTTGTCCGTAAGGAATTGGGTATTCTGAAGCCAAATATCTTCCCAACCGCAGGTGCTACTGTTTCGCCAGAAGTGGAAGTTTTCGTCCATTCCATCGGTATTAAGATGATTGTGGGCTACGGACTTACCGAGAGTCTTGCAACCGTATCTTGTGACCATCGCGACGAGCCTTTCACAGTCGGTTCAATAGGTCGCCCTATCGAGGGTATCGACATCAAGATTGGCGAGAACAGCGAGATTCTGCTCAAAGGTCCTACAATCACGAAGGGCTACTACAAGCGAGACAATCTCAACGCAGAGGCATTTACCGAAGACGGATATTTCCATACAGGTGATGCCGGCTATTTAGAGAATGGCGAGCTTTACATCACAGAGCGAATCAAGGATCTCTTCAAGACATCCAACGGCAAATACGTAGCTCCACAGGCAGTAGAGGCAAAGCTCCTCGTAGATAAGTATGTTGAGCAGATTGTCATAGTAGCCGATCAGCGTAAGTTCGTCTCTGCGCTCATCGTTCCTGCCTATTCCCTTCTTGAGCAGTATGCCCGTGAGAATAACATCACATTCGAAGGTCGTGAGGATCTTTGCAAGAACCCAAAGATCATCAAGATGCTCACAGAGCGCATCAACACCCTTCAGCAGGGACTTGCCGGCTATGAGCAGGTTAAGCGATTCACACTTCTCACCAAGCCATTCACAATGGAGTCTGGCGAGCTTACAAATACCCTCAAGAGCCGTCGTAGCGTAATCTATAAGAACCACGCCGACGTGATTGAGGAAATGTACAAAGAATAGATTCAGAAGAGTTAAGAGTGAAAAGTTAAGAGTGAAAAATTTAAGTTTGTATTGCCGTTTCAAGCCGTTAATCGCCCGTTCGCGATAAAATGTAATTTAAATTCTTCACTCTTCACTATTCACTATTCACTTAATTGCAAATATATGATCACAGCAGACCAATTAAAGGATATTCAAGATCGAGCAGACGCGCTTTACCGCTATCTCGACATAGAAAAGAAGAAAGTAGAATTTGAGGAGGAAGACCTCCGCACTCAGGCTCCTGATTTCTGGGATGATCCAGAACGTGCTCAGGAGCAGATGAAACTCGTCAAGGACATCAAGAAATGGCTTGATGGCTATGAGGAGGTTCGTACCGCAACCGATGAACTCGCCCTTGCTATGGAGTTCTACCGCGATGAAATGGTGACAGAAGAGGAAGTGGATGCCGACTACAAGCGTGCTCTCACGGCTATCGAGGCTCTTGAGCTTCGCAATATGCTTCGTCAGAAAGAGGATCCAATGGCTTGTGTCCTCAAGATCAACGCAGGTGCAGGTGGTACAGAGGCACAGGACTGGGCTTCAATGCTCTGGCGTATGTATATGCGCTGGGCAGAGACTCACGGCTACAAGGTTACTATCAGCGATTTGGAAGAGGCTGACGAGGCAGGTATCAAGTCTGTTACTATGGAGATTGAAGGTGGCGAGTATGCCTACGGCTATCTGAAGAGTGAGTCGGGCGTTCACCGTCTTGTACGCGTGAGTCCTTTCAACGCACAGGGTAAGCGAATGACAAGTTTCGCCTCTGTCTTCGTCTCTCCACTCATCGACGATACAATCGAGGTATATGTAGATCCTGCCCGCGTAAGTTGGGATACCTTCCGCTCAAGTGGTGCAGGTGGTCAGAATGTCAACAAAGTTGAGACAGGTGTACGTATTCGATATATGTACCAAGACCCTGATACTGGCGAGGAAGAGGAAATCCTCATTGCCAATACGGAGAGCCGTAAGCAGCAGCAGAACCGTGAAAACGCTATGCGACTGCTCAAATCACAGCTCTATGATCGCGCCATGAAGAAGCGACTTGAGGCTCAGGCTAAGATCGAGGCTGGCAAGAAGAAGATTGAATGGGGATCTCAGATTCGTTCGTACGTGTTCGATGATCGCCGAGTTAAGGATCATCGCACCAACTACCAGACCACCGACGTGGATGGTGTTATGGACGGTAAAATCGACGGTTTCATCAAAGCATATTTGATGGAGTTCCCAGTTGTGGACGAATAACTCTGGAAATGAAGAGTGAAGAACGAAGAGTGAATAATTTAAGTTTGTATTGCCGTTTAAGGTCGTTAATCGCCCTTTCGCAATAAAAGGTAATTTAAATTTTTCACTTTTCACTCTTAACTCTTCACTTGAAACAGAGCAAGTCACAAACTTGCGAATGTTGAACCAAACTAATAACTAAATAAAACTATTTTACTATGAGCAAAGAAAAGAAAAATGTAGGCAACGCCAAGCGTACTGCCTATGCAGCAAAGAAAGAACAGGAAGGTAACAAGGTCATTGGCTGGATAATCGGAGTCCTCGTAGGTCTTGGAATCATATTCGCGATATTCAGCTACTCAATGATGTAAACTGCTCGTCTTACTAAGGAGTAATAAGGAGTACAAGGAGTTAAAGGAGTACAAGACGAATGTTTTATATGCGGAATAGGGTTTGGCGGAGTAAGGAATAAAGGTTGATAGTAACAAGTCCTCATCCCTCATCCCTCATCACTTCAACCCTCAACGAGAACTACTATCGTCTTGTACTCCTTAAGCGACTTTAGGAGCGTCTCTCCTTGTACTCCTTATTACTCCTCAAAACCCACAAAAAATGCTTGAAATAGAAAGAAAATTCCTTGTAGCAAAGGACGGGGCTTTCAAGGCAATGGCTTCCACGCATTCGCATATCCAACAAGGTTATATGGCTTGCCAGGGAGCCACTGTCCGCATAAGACTGCGTGACGAGAAGGCTTATCTCACCATCAAAGGTCCTTCACGCAATGGCGGTATGTCACGTTATGAGTTTGAGCGTGAGATACCGAAGGTGGATGCCCTCGAAATGCTGAAACTATGTCGTGGTGGCGTTGTTGATAAGACCCGTTGGCTCGTTCCTTTCGGCGGACATACCTTTGAAGTTGATGAGTTTCATGGAGCTAACGAAGGTCTTCTCTTCGCAGAAGTAGAGCTAAAGGACGAGAACGAGGCATACGAGCGCCCACCTTTCCTTGGCCCAGAAGTGACTGGTAACCGTCATTTCTACAACTCACACCTCCTCTCTGATCCATATCCTAACTGGAAGCACGAACTCCCAGAAGAGTATCAATAGCAAACTCAATAAATGCGCATCTTTGGTGCGTTATAATCTTTTAATTTTCAGAGTTAAATTTTCTGGTCATTGTGAACAATTTTCTTGAAAGCCTCAACCGCAAGGTGCGTTCGTAGCAAGTCCGATGCAAGTCCGTTGTAAATCCGTTGTAAGTCCCATTTCTCGCCGATTCTTAGGAACGGTTTAGAAGCGGATTAGTAGCGAAGGAGAAGCGGACCTTTCCCCATTTACATTCGTGATTGACATCCCTGAGATCCCGAAAATCTGTGGTTTTATTTTTCTGAACACAAAGTTTTTAGCAAGAGGGGTTACACCCTATGCCAAAATACGGTTTTTACCTACTGATAATCAACTAATTACGTTGGGTGTAACCCCCTCTAAAAAGTGCCCCTATTTTTCAAGGGGGTTACACCCTCTATTATCTTCTGATTATCAACGTGTTACAAGGCAAAAACAGCAAAAGGTGTAACCCCCCTATGAAAATTCTTTGAGTACATTTTTATTAAAATGAGAAAAGTTTTACATAGTGTCACCCAAAGATTGCCAAATCAAGAGGTATTACACGCAATTAACAACGTGACCTAAATGCTTGATTGGAACTGAAATTTTGCGATTTTGACAAGTCTATTTTACAGAAATCAAGGAAAATAATCATGTTTTTACAAATTTTTATCCATTTTTGTTTGTATTAAAAAAGAAAATTTATATATTTGCTCTCTAAAAACAATAGAGTATGACAGCACTACAACTTAATGCCGAGTTATTAAGGCAACTTAGTTACATCGCAGATGATGAGACTTATTTGCGAAAGGCACTCAATACTATTAAGCGTTTGGTTGCAGAAAAGACAATTTCCGAAAATGAATCAATCGGAATGGTTTCTGAGAAACCGCATAGTGAGTATCTGAGCGATATTCAGGAGATGTGCGATAATGTTAAGCTCATAAAGGCTGGTAAACTTAAAGGACGTCCTGTCGAAAGTTTGCTTGATGAACTATAAGATCGTTACATATCCGCAGTTTGAAAAGGAACTTAAGAGACTTGCAAAGAAATACAGGTCGCTTAAGAGTGATTTCGTGACTTTCCTACAAGAATTACAGGAGAATCCGAATGAAGGAGCACAATTAGGTCATGGATTGCGGAAAGTACGAATGAGTATAGCCTCAAAGGGTAAAGGTAAAAGTGGAGGTGCAAGAGTCATTACTCTTACAGCCATTGTTGATGTAGAAAGCACAGAGATTGGTTTGTTGTACGTTTACGACAAATCAGATAGAGAATCCATAACCGACAAGGAAATACAGAAGATCATTAAGGCAAACGGTTTGTAATAAGTGATATTACAATACAATATGCTTGATTAGAACTGAAATTTTGCGATTTTACCAAGTGCATTTTGTAAAAAACAAGAAAAACAAACGTGCTTTTACAAATTTTTACTCATTTTTTTGGCGTTAAGAAAGAATATTCCTATATTTGCAATGTCGTAACTATTGTAAGTAGTTAAATAATGATTATTTACTCTGATTACGAACAAATAGCCTCATAACGTATTATCAAGTAATAATAAAAACCTAAAGTAAAAGATATGTTGGAGAAATGGAATCAATTTGTTTATGATTTGATAGAATCAAAAGCAAAAAACATAGAAGAAGAACCATACCATGCACTCATTGAGAATCAAATGCAATTATTAGGATGGGCTAAATACAGAAAAGAGATTCTTCATAAACAAAATGTTGCTATAGGTCGAACATATATTCAGCCAGACATTCTTATTGAAAAGGATGGAGAAGTCCAGTTTGTCATAGAAGTAAAACGTCCTGTATATACGCAGACAAAAAAGGATATAGACCAACTTGTATCTTATATTCGACAGATGAAACAGAAAGTTGGCATCTATATCGGAGAACATATTGAGGTGTTCTATGATAAACCAGGTGAAAAAGAGGCTATTTCTGTAATTACCATCCCATTAGAACTTGACAACAAACGTGGTGCACGATTCGTAGATCTCTTCTCACGCGAGAAATTCACTGAACAATCTATTGTTAGTTTTTGTGAAGAATGCATAGAAGAAAAACATCGCCAAGAAAATCTTAATAAGGTTAAAGAGAGTTTGATATCTGATGCTCAAACACAGATAATGGAGGCTCTTAAACCTTATCTTGTAGAAAAATACAATGGAACTTTTACGGAGGAAGAAATACAAGATATGCTTTCCTCTGTTCATTTTAATGCCTCTACAAATGTAGATGAACAACAAAAAAAAGAATCCTATTCTACAACCTCCATACCTTCTACTGAGGATTCATTATCAGTTAAGCGCCCTAATGACCCTACAAAATATTCAATCAATGGATTTAATTGTCCAACGAAAGGTATCTTTGTACATATGTTAGTAAAGGAATATGTCCATCAACATCCAGAAAAAACTTACGATGAACTTGAACATGTTTTCCCTGCAAAACTCCAAGGATCATGTGGTGTTATTCGAACATTAGATTATATTTGTGCTAAGAAATATAAAGGCAGAAGATATTTTACAGAAGCCGACAAAGTATTACAAAGTAGTGACGGTATTAAATTTGCGGTAAGCACACAATGGAGTGTACACAACATTCCAGATGTGGTAAAATTAGCCAAAGAGTTAGGTTTTAACGTCACCACATCAGAAGACCAACACACCTTATCCAGCAATAAAGATTTTGCGTTAAAAGCAGAAAATAACAAAATCCATTGTATACTAACACGCGGAGGCATAGAAGCGAAAGGTATTTTCTACACAAATGATAAGTCGTTAATACTTTTGAAAGGAAGCAAAATTAACCCCTATAATTCCCAAAGTTTTACAGGCAAAGACTTGGAAAAAAGAAAGAAACAACTTGAACAATATACAGAAGAAAACAATGGATGTGTGTATGTGAAAGAAGATGTTATCTTTGAAACACCAAGTGGAGCCTCTGTCTTTTGTGTGGGTAGTTCCTCCAATGGATGGAAAGATTGGAAAGATGAACATGGAAATGAACTAATGAAATATCGAGGCAATTAATTTAATTTGGGATCAATAAGTTTTCCACATTTATCCAATAGCGCCCCCCGAATTGGCAAAGTTCTAATATAAAAATGCTTTTGCCCATACAGGGCGAATAAATCCCGTTTTGACCAAATACCACAGGGCGATGCCCTGAGCTATGTGCTTTTGGGCTTTCAGCCCGTCTTTCGGATAAATGTGGAATCAGATAGTGATCTAAAAAACGCAAAAGACACGAAGACGCAGAGGTTAATAATCTCCGCGTCTTTGTGTCTTTGCGTTTGAAACAAAAAAGACGATTCTCGGATGACAGAAAGCACTTGGTTCGTACTCTCACTAAGAAAAAGACTAAAAACGCAAGAAATCGTTATAGTTTTCACATTAAAGCCCTCTATTTTGTTAAAATATCTAAAAATATGACTATATAATAAGGTGTACGCAATTTTTTGTTTACTTTTGCGCCTCAAAAGAACAAACATAGAAATATTATGCAAGAAAACTTGGTAATTGTGGAGAGCCCGATCTGAAGAAGAAGGAAATAAGCATTGATCTTGATACCCTCACACCGGTATATGAAATACCTGATGAGAAAAAGCGTGTAGTAAACGAGTTGAAGGCAAGCGCCAAGAACGCGAAGAAGGTATGGCTGGCATCCGATGAGGACCGCGAAGGAGAGGCTATCTCATGGCACCTTTGCGAAGTACTCGGACTTGACGAGAAGAAGACAAGTCGTATCGTGTTCCATGAGATTACAAAGAATGCTATCCTTGAGGCTATTCAGCACCCACGCCAGTTGGATATGAACCTTACCAACGCACAGCAGGCACGCCGCGTACTGGATCGTCTGGTAGGTTTCAATCTCTCACCTGTGCTTTGGCGCAAGGTAAAGCCATCACTTTCTGCAGGTCGTGTGCAGAGTGTGGCTGTCCGCCTTATCGTAGAGCGTGAGCGTGAGATTCAGGCATTCAAGTCAGAGCCTTATTTCCGCATCAACGCAATCTTCGCAGTTAAGGATGCCTCTGGCAATACAAGCGAGATTCGTGCAGAGCTTGACAAGCGCTTCAACTCACATGAGGATGCTGTTGCATTCCTTGAGAAGTGTCGCAAGGCTAAGTTCACTATCGATTCTATCAGTAAAAAACCACTCAAGCGCACACCGGCACCTCCTTTCACAACCTCTACCCTTCAGCAGGAAGCAGCGAGAAAGCTCGGTTTCACCGTGTCACAGACAATGATGGTTGCACAGCATCTCTATGAAAACGGTCACATCACATATATGCGTACCGACTCTGTGAACCTCTCACAGCTCTGCATCGGCACATCAAAGGAGACTGTCATCAATATGTATGGTGAGGAATACAGCAAGCCACGCAACTACAGCACCCACACCAAGGGAGCACAGGAAGCGCACGAGGCTATCCGCCCTACATACATGGCTAATACATCCATCGAGGGCACACTTCAGGAGCGCCGTCTCTATGAACTCATCTGGAAGCGTACAGCAGCTACGCAGATGGCAGATGCCCAGATAGAGAAGACAACCGTGAACATCAGCGTTTCTGATACTGACGAGCAGTTCATAGCAACTGGCGAGGTTGTAGTATTCGATGGTTTCCTCAAGGTATATCGTGAGTCAGACGGTGATGACGACAACGACAAGAACAGCGAGGAGGCAGGTTCTATGCCAGCTTCAATGAAGGAGGGCGACACCATAGAGCGAGTACAGATCACATCACTTGAGCGTGCATCAATGGGACCTATCCGCTATACTGAGGCATCGCTCGTTCATAAGCTCGAAGAACTGGGCATTGGACGTCCATCTACATACGCTCCTACAATCTCTACCATTCAGCAGCGTGAATACGTTCAGAAAGGTGACAAGAAGGGCGAGGAGCGCGAATACACTATTGATACTCTCAAAGGCAATAGCATAAAGGCTTCAAAGAAGACTGAAATGGTTGGTTCTGAGAAGGGTAAGCTTCTGCCTACCGACATAGGAATCGTGGTGAACGACTTCCTCATGGAATACTTCCCAAGCATCATGGACTATAACTTCACAGCTAATGTCGAGGAGAAATTTGATAGCATTGCCGAGGGTAAGGAGAACTGGTCAAAGATGCTGAAGGACTTCTACAAAGGCTTTGCTCCAGAGGTAGAGAAAACCATCAACTCACGTTCTGAGCATAAGGCAGGTGAGCGAGTTCTCGGTGAGGATCCTAAGAGCCACAAGCCAGTATCTGTAAAGATCGGTCGTTTCGGTCCTGTGGTACAGATTGGTAGTGCAGAGGACGAGGAGAAGCCACGTTTTGCACAACTGCCTAAGGATAAGAGTCTTGAGACAATCACTCTCGAAGAGGCACTTGAACTTTTCCGTCTGCCACGCACACTTGATGAGTTCGAGGGCGAGACTATCACAATCGGCGCAGGTCGTTTCGGTCCATACGTTCAGCACAACCGTAAGTATGTTTCAATTCCGAAGGATATGGATCCTCTCACCATCACCCGTGAACAGGCTATCGAACTTATAGAGAAGAGTCGTGATCAGGAGAAGCAGCGCCATGTGAAGACCTTCGAGGAAGATGCAGAGCTTGAGGTAATGAACGGTCGCTACGGTCCTTACATCTGCTACAAGGGTAAGAATTACCGTATGCCAAAGGCTATGCATGAGCGTGCAGCAGAACTAACATACTCAGAGTGCATGGATATTGTAAACACTCCTGTCAAGAGCAAGAAATGAAGCGAATAATCCTCATCGGCTATATGGGAGCCGGAAAGACTACCGTGGGCAAGCAGCTTGCCAAGGATCTCGGACTTCCTTTCTACGACCTCGACTGGTATATAGAGAGTCGTATGCGCAAGAAGATTTCTGAGATATTCGCTGAACGTGGCGAGGAAGGCTTCCGTATCATTGAGCGTAACATGCTTCATGAGGTGGCTGAGTTCGAAGATGTAGTAATCAGTTGCGGCGGTGGCACTCCATGTTTCTTTGATAATATGGAGTATATGAACAGCAATTCCGATGTCATCTACCTCAAGGCAACTCCAGAGGTGCTCTACGCCCATTTGCAGATGGGCAGGTCGGTGCGTCCTCTCATTGCCAATAAGACAAAGGACGAACTCCTCGCCTTTATCAAGGAACAGCTTGCATATCGTGAGCAGTTCTATCTAAAGGCAAAGCATGTTCTGGACGTAACCCTCATGGAGAGTCCGGAGAAAATATCTATCTCTGTTGAAAAAGCAAAAGAATTAATTGAACAGAAATGAAGAAATGGACGATAGAAGACTCTAAGGAGATCTACAACATCAA
>CACYXI010000088.1 GCA_902778265.1 uncultured Bacteroidales bacterium
CAAAGGTAAGGAATCTGGCCTTACTAAGCAAAGATTATCCTATCTTTTTCTTAGACGATGCAAACTTAGAGTTGTAAGTCCCATTCCATGAAAGGGAGCTGGAACGGTTTAGAAGCGGATTTGAAGCGAAGGAGAAGCGAACCTGAGACGGAGATAATTTGAACACGGAAGACACAGAATAAATGGAAAAAACAATGTCATAATTAACGTTTTAATTTGTGTCATAATCAATGTTTCATCGTAAGGCTTTTTTTCTTGCAAACATTAATTGAACGTTAATTGAGACATTAATTGAAACATTAATTTCCGTTTCTTCCATGTTCAGAATATTTTTTTTGAGAAAGATTTTGTATAGAGGGTTTCACCCATATGATTTTATATGTGTAATTAATTGAAAATCAAACAATAAAGAGAGGTGAAACCCATCTAAAAAACAAGGCGATTTTTTAGAGAGGTTTCACCCTACGTAAGTTATTGATAATCAATGTATAAAAGTCTAAAAATCGCAGAGGTGAAACCCTCCAATCTAAAAACTTTTGATTTTTTCTATAACACACAAGGATGTGTCTATCTGACAGACAAGGATGACGTGGCGAATCTCTTTGCAGCAATCTATGCTCTAAATAAGATTGTTTGGTTCAAGAAAGCTGTAAGAGACATTCGTGCCTTCAAGGTTGAAAACTGGTCGGATTTCACCCAGATTGTAAAAGAAGAAGACTAACAGATATTTACTAACATTTATATAACACAAAGACGCAAAGTCACATAGGAAAATCTCTGCAACTTTGCGTCTTTGTGTTTTATATAAATATCTACAGCTTACACGAGGTGTGCGATAAGGCTCTCACGATCACCTGGGAGCATATCGATAACAGGAATCTCGATCATTGTATAGCAACCAGGCTGCTGCTTGAGAGAAGCACGAGCTACGTTTACGAGAACCTGTGCTGTGAGTGCAGGGTTGTTGATCTTCATGTTGAACTCGAAGAGCTGGTTGTGAGTCTTACCAGAAACACCCTTACGAGTGAGGTTCACACCATGACCAACATCGTTGAGTGCGTCAACGCTCTCTACCTGGAATACGTGAGTCTCATCGCTTGCGAAGTAAGGGTCTGCCTTGATAGCCTTTGTAACCTCTGCGAGATCAGCACCTTCCTCAAGCTCTACATATACCATACGACGGTGGATGCCCTCACCTACAGGGATAGTCATAGAGAGTGCGTCCTTAACACCAGCCTTTGAGCGAACACATACAGAGTGACCCATAGAACGACCAGGACCGAAGTTAGTGTAAGAGAGTCCCTTTGGTGCGAGGCTCTGCATGAGAGTGCGGACGATAGAGTCAGAACCTGGATCCCAACCAGCAGAAATGATGGCAACTGTGCCGTTCTGCTTAGCTACTGGCATGAGTGCTGCACGATAGTCAAGGATGCTTGTGTGAATATCGAATGAGTCAACGGTATTGATACCCATTGCAAGGATCTTCTTAGCGTACTCCTCGCATGAACGAGTTGGAGTAGCAAGGATAGCCACGTCAACGTCCTTAAGCTCAGCGATGTCCTTAACAACATCATACTGTGCAAGTTCTGCAGGCTTGTTCTCTGCACCATTACGACGTACTACGCCAGCAATCTCGAAATCCTCTGAAGCCTCAAGAGCCTCAATGGTGTACTTACCGATGTTACCGTAACCTACTACGGCTGCTCTAATCTTTTTCATTTGTTGATTTGATTTATATTGGTTGTTATATCTGATTTTATTTTTTAACGAATGCAAAGGTATAAAAAAAATGTCAAGAATTACATTTTTTATCGAAATTTCTTATCAATATGTCAGCATTTCTTTCAATTTATAAGAATATTAACATATTTTTTACGTTAAAAATGTAATTCCTGACAATTAGGGGAAACAATTATTACAAATTGTAATAAAATGAAAAAATGAAAAGTGAAAAATGAAAAATACAAGTTACACTTTTCCAGTAAAGGCATACGTGCAAATACAAACCTGTATTTTTCATTTTTCACTTTTCATTTAACATTTAGCAATGCAACTCCACCACAAACCTTGTGCCTTGTGCAAAATCCTCGTCAAGACGGAGGATGCCATTGAGCTTATATGCCATGAGGGCACAGGTTGGGAGCTGCATACCATCATCCACGGTGAGATCCTTCACCTCGGCAAATGCCTGGAAGATATTCTCACGCTTGTCCTCTGGAATCTTGAAACCTATGCCTGTAACAATGAAGTTACCAGTATGAGGATTGCGTTTCTTGAACTCAAGACTGATGCGCTCGGTGTCCTTACTCTTGGCAAGTTCGGCAATGAGACATACAAGCAGTTGCTTTACAGCCTCCTCGTTTGATGGGAAGGTGATACCGTGAGCATCAATTTTGATAGGGATGTCACGCTTGATGGTTTCCTTTGCCATCTCCACCACATCCTTGCATAGATGCTCCATACTGAGGTCTTCCTGCTCGTAAAGTTCTTCACGAGAGTTCTCAAGAATCATATAATCCTTGATGTGCTGCATGAAGTTCTGAAGGGCTACCACCTGCTGCTTGTCACCACGGGCAATGGCATCAAGCGACGGATTTATCTGTTCCCCGATATTGTTGATGAACAGGCTCTTCCTATCATTATTGTTATTAGCTATCTCAAGACTATCCTTCAGTTTCTTTATCTTCAGCATATTCTTGAACTTCAGCATTACGAAGAATGCAAGTGCCAAACCGAGTGCCACAGCAATAACGATGAGCACGATGATGAAGCCCCACTGCACCGCAATCTTAGTTGCCTTACTATCAATTTCTTCCTGAGCCTCGGCATACTGAGCCTTAACAGCCTTGAGTTCTGCAGCAGCCTTATCACTTGCTATAGAGTCCTTCCATTGGGTGTACATTTTCTCAAGCATACTTGCCATGAGAGCGTTATCCTTACCCTTTGCCTCTGCCACCATGCTTTGGAAGCACTTGTCGATACCCGCATCGTCCTTACCCTTGGCACGACGGTCGAACACCTCACGATAGCACTTCTGGGCGAGAGCCACGTTGCCAGTCTTGGCAGAATAGGCTCCCTTGGCAATGAGCATATCCTCGATGACATCACTCTTTCCCGACTGCCGAGCATAGTTCTCCATAAGCTGCATCTGCGAACGGGCATCGTTCGGCTTGTTGATGCGCGAATACATACGGAAGCGTTCCTTCGACACGAGGTAGTGCAGATCGGGATTCCCCTTGCCGATGGTAGCATCAAGCGCACGACATGTGGCAAAGGCTTCATGCCACTCATGATCCTCCGTCAGGCGAATACTGGTCTTGATACCATCCTCCACCTGTTTCTTCAAACTACCCTGCGCATGTAATGACAATGCGCCACATGATAGCATTAATAAAAGAATTAGTTTTCGCATATAAGATTGTTTTAAGTTAAGTATTTATCTGAAAATGTACTACTCACTCGGAGTTAGAGGTCTTTATTTACACATCGCCACGCACACCCTATCCTGAAACGCCTTGGCATTCTTGCCTCTGAGCACTCCCTGATTAATGATGCAGAAAGCGAGTACGTGACCGTTGGAAGCCTTGGCATAGCCTGCCAGACTACTAACGCAGGTCAAAGTACCTGTCTTTGCCCTTACGCTACCCGCCGCCTTAGTGCCATTGAGACGCTTGGCAAGAGTGCCGTCGTAGGCAGCAAGCGGAAGCGACGGAATGAGTTGATTGTATATCGTACTGTTCTCGTAGGCATATCTAAGGAAAGACACCTCAAGCTCGGCAGTAACGTAGTTATAAAGCGAAAGTCCAGAGCCGTCAGCCAATCGGTAGTTTGACGGATCAAGCCCCATCCTACGCATCAGCAGTTGCTCCAAATACTTTGCCCCGGCAGCACGTGCCGGCTTACTCAGGGCAGCAGCAAGATGATAGTACATCGATTCGGCATATAGGTTGTCGCTCTCCTTCATCATCCTACTCAGAATCTGGTCGATGCTATGCGCGCGCGAACATATTTCACTTGCAGCAAACGGAGCCACCTCATCTACAATCTCGCCTTTCAGCGTGATGCCTTGCTCGGCAAGCTCTGACACGAACCTCTCCATCATCTGATCCTTGCGCGAATATACCAACGGCGAGAGCACAGGATTGTCATCATCCCAACACCATCCCTCGCCCAACAGATCCTTGTCCTTAAACGAGCGATCGGCACACAGGTTGCCTGCTATGGTGTCGATGCCGAGTTTCTTCAGCGACTCCACAAAGGCTATCAGGTCATCCCTGTTGAAGCGTGGATCCATACCACCCACCACATACACATTACCCTTGAGCGTGTGGGTGGAATCTACCACCTCGCCCGTGCGCTTGAGATACGTCTTGAACTGATACGAGCCACCCAGTTTATCGAGTGCCGTTATCGCCGTCAGCAGTTTCATAGTAGAGGCAGGACGTAGCGTCTGCTTCTCGTTTACGGCATATAGCAGCGAGTCGGCGGTAAGATCATACACCATCAAGGCGAACTGCGACGTCTTCACCGTCTGGCTCTTCATGATGATAGTATCAAGTCGAGCCTTGAGCGATTCAGGCCACGGCAGCGTATCGTTGGTAAGTGTATCGCAGATAAGCAATGCCATGAGCGAGTCGGTGGTAATCGAGTCACTGAACGCATCAATCACCTCCTCCTGCACCGTCTTCTTCGGCTCAACCACCTTCACCACGTGCGGCTTTCGCCTTACCTTCTTCTTCGGCTTTGCCTTCAAGCGCTTCGGGCGCTTCGTTTCCGAACGCAAAGACGCAGAAACGCGGAGTTCATTTTCTTCTACAATTGCCGTCTTAGCGTCCGAAAAATTGGCAAATAAGATAAGGAGAAGGAGAAAGACCCACCCCCTCACCCCTTCCATAAAGGGAGGGGAGTAGTTACCTTTGTTCGATATTTTGCAATTAATCTTTTTCAATTACGATTTTACCTTTGATTTAAAATAACGTGAGTTTGACGAATTGACTATATAGCAAGCAGCAAGCTGCTTTTAACTGACAATAATTACCAATCTTACCAATCTTTATCCAATAATTATCATTTCTATGTTTTATATTTTATGGTAAAAGATTGGTAAGATTGGTAATTATTGTCAGTTAAGCATCGAAGATGCGTTTTCCGCCCACCCCACACTTGTAGTTAGAAGATGCAACTACTCCCCTCCCTTTATGGGAGGGGGTAGAGGGTGGGTCTGGTGGGCCGTTGGGTGGGCTGTTTACTTATGCGGATAATCCGTCGTATAATGCAAGCCCCTGCACTCCTTCCTCTCGATAGCCCATCGGGTGATGAGATACGCGGTATTGATCATATTACGCAGTTCGCAGATATCCCTCGTAGCCTTCACGCGTTTGAAGAGCTTCTCTGTTTCCTCATACAGCACGTCGAGACGAGTCCATGCCCTTTGCAGACGGAGATTGGAACGCACTATACCCACATAGTTCGCCATAATCTCGCCAACCTCCTTCACGCTCTGGGTTATAAGCACCTTCTCCTCATTCGTCATCGTGCCCTCATCATTCCACTCTGGCACGAGCGTGTTGAAATCATACTCATCCACATGAGCCAAAGAGTGACGAGCGGCAGTCTCGGCATACACCACAGCCTCAATGAGCGAGTTACTTGCCAATCGGTTGCCACCATGCAGTCCAGTGCATGAACACTCACCTATAGCGTACAAACGCTTGATTGAAGAGCATCCGTTGAGATCCACCTTTATACCACCGCACATATAGTGGGCAGCAGGGCGAACAGGAATATAATCGGTCGTTATGTCGATACCTATTGTCAGACACTTATGATAGATGTTAGGGAAATGCTTGCGAGTCTCCTCGGCTGGCTTATGCGTCACATCGAGGCAGACGTGGTCCAGACCATGAATCTTCATCTCCTTGTCTATGGCACGAGCCACGATGTCACGAGGTGCAAGGCTCAGTCTGTCGTCATATTTCTCCATGAACGTCTCGCCGTTAGGCAGACGCAGAATGCCGCCATAGCCACGCATAGCCTCCGTTATGAGGAAGGCAGGATGCGTCTCACCTGGGTGATAGAGAGCCGTTGGGTGAAACTGCACGAACTCCATGTCAGCAACAGTACCCTTTGCACGATATACCATAGCCTCACCATCGCCAGTAGCGATAATAGGGTTAGTGGTGGTCTGATACACTGCTCCGCAACCGCCAGTGCACATCAGCGTCACCTTACTCAGGTACGTATCCACCTTCTGTGTCTCTGGGTTCAACACGTATGCACCATAGCACTGTATATCCTTGTTCCTTCTGGTCACGGTCACGCCGAGGTGATGCTGAGTGATAAGCTCTACGGCAAAGTGGTGTTCCTTAACCTCAATATCAGGATTAGAGCGCACAGCCTCTATCAGTCCACGCTGTATCTCCGCACCAGTATCGTCGGCATGGTGTAGAATACGGAACTCAGAGTGACCGCCCTCACGATGCAGATCGTATGTGCCGTCCTCCTTCTTATCGAAATTCACGCCCCATTCCACCAGTTCCTTTATCTGCGATGGAGCCATGCGAACCACCTGCTCCACGGCAGCGCGATCGGAAATAAAGTCGCCCGCAATCATCGTGTCCTCGATGTGCTTTTCGAAGTTATCAACTACGAGGTTAGTAACTGAAGCCACGCCACCCTGTGCAAAGGAAGTGTTAGCCTCGTCCAATGCTGTCTTACATATAAGGCAGACCTTACCTTTCTTCGCCCTTGCTATCTTGAGGGCGTAGCTCATACCGGCAACTCCAGCGCCGATAATGAGAAAATCATACATGTATCTCATTCGCGAAAATTTTTATCTGAGATTTGTTTTTTTATCTTGTTAAAGAGAACTTCATTGACACCCCGAAGTCGTGCGTCGTGGTAGGATAACTACTTGACGTGAGCAACGGTGAGTTAGTCTGTGAATCGTAGTACAGGCTCATGGTCAGCAGCTTTGACATAGTGTAGTCTGCCGAGAAACTGAGCTTGAATGCCTTGTTACCGCTGCTTGCCGAACTGCTACCCGACTTTATATCTCGTGTAATAGCAGCCTGATTGCGCAGACTGAGGTCAAGACGTAGATTCATATCGTGGTTGAACGATTTCTTCGAATTCTTTGATGTCGATTTCGACTTGTTCCTGTCCTCATCGTCACCATTACCTCTACCCTTTGTTTTCACCAAACGCTTATTGCGCCCAGAGAAACTAAAGTCATTGATCTTATATCCACAACCTACGACAAAATCCTTGGAAAGTGTCTCATTGAGCTGCACACTCGTCATGGATAGGGAGAGTACGCGCGTAGTACGATATTCCACCTTGAAGGTCATATTGTTACGCATCGTTACATCCACTCCAAGAAGTGGAGAGAATGCCTCGTTGATGCTTACCTGCGAGATGTCGTACATACTGCTCGGTACCGGCACGCTACTACCATTGGTAGCATCGTTGATGAAGCCAAACTCTGAACCCATACATTGCATAAAGGCTGAGTATGAGCGATAGCTACCCACAGCATAAATACTCTTATACGAGTGGTTGAGGTTGACGCTCTTGAATATATTCTGGAAGAAGGTCATATTGCTCAATCCGCTATACACCACTCTCCAGTTAGGTAGCATCTTTGTGATAGAAGGGAAGATACTGAGTCCGCCGTAGCCTGTATAGGCATTGAGGAAGGCTGGTATCATAACATCCGAACTGTATTTATCAACACCTGCAACCTCCTCAGGATTGAACACCATACCCGCATACTCGCCTGCTCCGCTTGGATATACCAAACCTGCATATTGCGACTCCACACGTGAACGATAGCTATCGAGCAGATTGCGGAAGCGGTCGAAGGATGCTGAATGGAAGCCATTCTCCGCACTACCCATGCCCTCGAATGCTGAACGTATGGAGACGGTAGTCATAGTGAACGTACCACTCTGCGTGGTAGGCTTTCCCTCGTACATATACTGTATGGTGCGTGCCTTGGTTACCGTGTGAGCTGCATTGAGGTCAATCTTCAGGTTTCGGGCAGGTTCGAGAGTTGCCTTTAGGCTGAAATCCTCTGTACTATTAGTGGCAGCCGGAGAAGCAATTAAGTCGTTCTTGAGCAACCATCCGTTGTCATACGCACGATCAATATAGCTATCACCCACGAAACCGAAGGCGAAGCCAAGTCCAGGAGCAAGCGCGTTATCACCACCAGTGCAGTTAGTCTTGTTCTGTCCGAGCATATCGCCAGCAGAAGGCATGAAACCCGGCAACGACATAGAGTACTGGTTGCGATAGCTGAAGCCTACGTTGCGCACCATCATAAGCAATCGGGCAGCCGACTGCGAGAGTCTGTACCATTGCTGATCTTCCTTCTTTGGCTTGGTAACAACAGTTAGCTTCATAGTTACAGCAGAGTCAGCCTTGTTGAAGACACGGATTCTGTTGTCGTCCATCACCTTATATTTCACAGGGATGAGCTTACCCTCGGCATTATGAGCAGTAACGTTAAGGCTACGCGACTTCTTGCCGTGGGTGAGTACGAGTGAGGTGTCAGCCTTAATGGTCACCTCCTTCTCGTAGCGATTCTTATTGAGGGCAAGCTGCTTCTTCTTTTCAGCCTCCGCCTTCTTGTCCTCCTTTTCCTTCTGCTCACGCTCCTTCTTCTCGGCAGCAAGTTCCTTGGAATCCTTTGCCTTCTCCTTACCCTCTTTACCCTTTACACCTTCATCTTTATTCTTTTCAACCTTACTCTTTTTCGGCACACGCTTAACCGCCTTGCGGAATCGCTCGTTTACCTTCTTGAGATAAGGCACTTGATCATAGAGCTTTTCGAGATTGAGGGTGCTGTTGATAGTAAGCTGACGGTTCATACCGATAGTATTGCCATAATTTGTACGACTCTCGCCACCTTCCACGTCACCATCTTCCACATCTGCTGCCACATCAGCACCTCGCTGCCAGTTGTAGCCTGAAGTATAGTTGGCATCAGCATTGAGCCAGTTGAAGATAGGAATAAGGTTGAGAGGCAACTTATACGAAGCGGTGAACGTCTGCTGATAGTCGAGCGGAGTACCCATGTTTCCGATACTTCTCTTTACACCAGCCTTCCACTTGGTGTATTCATCGAGGTAATATGAATCATTAACCTTTACATACGGCTCAACGATCTCTGCATGAGTAGCACTCTGGAAATTGAGGTGAAGGTTCTTGGTCAAATCCCATCGCAGACTGAAATCACGATTCCACAAGAACTGTGATGACTGTGTAAGCGGCAAAGAATTCTCCGCACCAAGATCCTCAAGGTCACGCTCCTGTCTCTCTTGCAGATGGCGCATCATGTCTGTGTTGAACGATACATTCTGAGGCAACCAGTTAAGGCTGAACTTTTTGAGAATATCGTAATACTTCGACTTGCTCTTTATCTTCTTGAAAGGCTCGAACGATTTATACACAGGAGTCCATGAATATGCAAGCTCACCCTTCCAGTTATCATCATTATCAAAAATCGTCGTCTCACCCTTGGTACTTGAGTGCGAATGACTATAAGAGAATGAAAAATTGGCTGGGTCGTAAGGCATAGGGTGACGCTTAGTAGCGATGCCCACCTTCACACCTGAGAGCGAGAAGTTAGTGTTCAAGTCCTTGGTCACGGCGATGCTCTCAATATAGTCACGCTCCTTCTTATCGGCAGCAGCATCAAGGGCATCATCGAGCTTCATATCCGTATCGAGCGGATTGAACTTCGGAGCTTTCCTCTCCTGTGTCACACTATAATATAATGGTGCCTGTACCTTCGCCTTATCAGGGAAGAATTTACCGAGTTCGAGCGATGTGGTCACGCTGTACGTTGAGTTGTTGTCGGTACTACGTGATGCCACGCCCTCTTCCAATCCACCGAATCCCTCGCTGGTGTATTTACCAGAGGCATTAACGCTTCCGAAGTCTGACAACTGCACATTGAGGTTGCCCTGAGCAGCCCATCCTCCTGAGCTTTCAGGATTAAGGAGTCGAAGCTCGTTGATCCACACCTCACCGCTCTTCTCCGTATTCGAGAGGTTGCGAACACCGATCACCATAGTCTTTACCTCACCAAGCGTAGGATTACCCTTGATGCTTATCTTATTCTTCGGATTGTCATCATCGTATTGGCTGAACTCCGCGTTGAAGCTTGTCAAGCCTGCATTCTTTGCCTTGTTGCGTGCCTTCTTCAGCGCCGTGAGCTTAGCGAGTCTGATGTTGAGCATATTATCCTCTGGCCACACGGTACGGCAGTCGGCACCCGAATAGGTGCTGTATCGTCCGGCTGGTGTGAGCTTCAGCGGAATCTCATACTCATAGTAGTTGCTCTTATAGTCTGAACCAAGTCGGATGAAGAGGGCGAGCTGATCATCCTGAAGATTGGTGATATTTGGCTCAAGGGCATGGGCATGAACGAACATCTGGAGATTGCGGTACTGGCGCATATCTATCGTCATGTTCTTATACACAGCCTTTGCATCACCATTACTCATAGAGGTGAGGGTGAGGTTCATAGCCGACTCATTACTCTCGGTGAGCTGTGGCTGTGAAGGGTCAACAACGCGGGTAATGCCAGGAGGAAGCACGTAGTTCACAGGTGTCTTCTCGCTGTTCTCCTCGATATTCACATCACTAACAGCCATCTGAGCCGTATTGGCAGAGTTGACGTTAAGATTCTGCTCATACACGCGCCACTCGCCACGCACAAGGTCGAGGTTGGCAAAGCGCAACACGATAGGCTTCTCGAAATTGGTCATGAACATACGCATGAAGCGGATGCTCGTAAAGTCGCTTATTGAGCCAATCTTCTCCCTGTCAGGCGACTTGACCGGAATACGGAACTGATACCAATCCACCACGGCTTTCTTCCCGTTCTTCAAGGTTCGTGTGGCACTACGCTTGTCAACGATGTAGTTAGTACCTACAACGAGATTCTCCGGACGTATGCTTACCTTATACTGATAGTATTTCTCGTATTCGTTCAGCGTATAGTCCTGATTGATATCCTCAACGTCAGGTGTTGTCTTGTATGATGAGTCGAAACTGCTGTTGCTCTCAGGAGAGTTGCCCTGTGGGTTGTTGATGTACTTGTATCGCTCAAGTATTGATGCCTTGCGCTGGTCGTGCTGCGAACCGCGGAAATAGCAGTAGTCGTCGCCGGCAGGGTCGGCAAGGATTGAGTCGAGTGCTGCGGCATCAGTCACATTGGCACGTGCTGCGGCAATGAAGTCCTGATACGTAGGAAAGCTACGCTCCTCCTCATCGGTAAGTCCGTTGAGACCCACATCCTGCTTGTCGCGCGAACCGCCAGTAGTGGCAAAAGCGTATGTCACGGTGCTCTGCGTAGGAATCTTACCCCATTGTGACTTGGTGAACGACTCACTTCCATCCACAGGCATACCACTCTCATAGAATTTCTTTCCGTCACGAAGAATATCCTCCGAGATGTCACCGAGGTTGAAGTACAGGTCGCCACCATACTGCGATGCTGTTCCCTCCTCACGTGTATAGATGAATGGGTCGAGCATCCAGAATTCGATATACTCTATGTTGGCTGCCTCGAAGTCGTTGGTATCGAGCTTACGCATCATACCACCCCACGCATTAGCTGGCTGCAAGAGGTGTCCTGAATGGTCAAGACTGGTGGTAAAGTTATATGGACCACGCTCCTGTGGATAGTATGCAAGGTTGAGAATCGACAACGTGCTTGACGTTCCCGAATAAGCACTCTGGTCGCGATTTGGGAATACCTCATTGGTATAGATCTCGCGCACATAGTGATTGGAGAGCTGTTCTGAATCACCCTTGATATGGCTTGGCGTGAGCGAAGAGCTGCTTCGCGTAAACAAAGGGTCGATGGTGTACCACGCAAGGCGAGCACGGTTGAATCCGCTCGTAAGTCCCGACTTATCCGTTGATTCCTTAAAGTAGGATGGTACGCTTGAAAGCATCCACGAAGTCGGTGTGCTGACATCGATCCCCGACTTGGTAGCCTCGAAATCGTCGATGTATGAGGCATTATCCTGAGTGCCACTTGCCTGACCTGCTATGAGCTGCGCAAACTCACCGTTGAGCTGAATCTGCGAAGGTTGGGTGACATGCAGGAAAGGCACCTTGTTGAGCATATTGGTAAGCCACTGACTCTCCTTCTTCCAACTGAGGTTCAAGCCCCAGATGGTGTTGTTGAGAGGCTCTGCTCCCATCTGCACCTTCGTGGTGAGGCTCTGCTCCGAAAGATGCTGAATAGTACCGCTCATCTGGAAGTCCTTGGTGAAATCGTACTCCCAGTTAAGTCCGAACATAGTCTTTCGCTGCTGACCATAGTCGGTATTACTCTCAAGCGATACGTTAACCGAAGTACCCGCATCTATGATACTCTGGTTGAGAATCGTCACCTCACCAGCCGAATAGTCAACCGAATAGTCGCTACCCTCGGTAAGCTTCTCGCCACCTGCGGTAACGGTTACTGAGCCTTGAGGCACGTTGTACGCACCAAGCGAAATGACGTTGGCAGAAGTTCCCTTGAACTGTCCCTGAAGCAGATACTTATCCTTCTCGGCTATCTGCTTTGCCACGGTCTTGGTTGAGTCATACAGCTCTGTATAGGCATACTTCTCAGCCTGCTTAGGATCAACGCCCTTTGACGTGAGATATTCGTAGAGGCTCTTTCCGAATGGCTCTACCTTCGGAAGGAACACACGTCCGTTGCTTACGGTATAGTTCTCTACGAAGTCGAAGTAGCCGTTGGAATTAAGCTTGTTGTTATTATCCAGGCAGTCAGCCCCAAGAACACGAAGAAGCGGTGTTGATTTCACCTGTGACTCAGGCAGATAGTTGAGATACACGCCAGCCGTATCACTCTGGTACTTTATGTCGAGCCTGAACTTATCCTTCTCTACCGATGAAGCGAGATAATACACGTTCTTCATCATCAGCGGCCAGTTGCCTTGCTGAGGATTATTCGATGTGTTCTTCAGCGATTTCACCAACAAAGCCTGCCCTACGTCAGTCTTCTCCGAAGCAAACTCTCCCACCTTATACGGCTGTCCGTTATAGGTATATTCGAAAGCCACGGCAAGCACCTGATCAGTCTGCAACGTGGATCTCAGAGACACATATCCCAGAGCCTCGTTCACGGTATATTCCGAAGGCGAGAGCTTACGCGCCTTCTCCAGTTTCTCATAATCCACACCACCCGTGAATCCCGGTATGGCCTCAAGCAGGGTGGATGTCTGCTCTATATTGCGGGCATCGCCATATTGTGACACAATGGTGCTATACTCATTGTTAGCATCATTGGTAGGAACTACTCCCTCGCCCTTGCCTGCCCAGTATTGATTCTTCGGAACGGCCTCGCCAAGGTCGGTAAGTGCAATGATGTTACGAGTGTCCGACGTCTGGCCACTCTTATTAGTCACCCAAATCTCCACACGAGTGATATTGATACCCGTGGTAAGTGGTGGCGGCAGCTTGGCAAGTGCCTTGTCATAGATACTGCGGAAATACTGCGAGAGGAAGAAGTGTCGGTTCTCCTCATAGTTGGCTGCATCTATCTCGAAGGGAGTAAACTGTGCTCCTCCCTTGGTATTCACGCTCTTGGAGTTCGATTTCTTCTGCGAAACAACGGTCTGCAACTTGAGCTTGCCAAACTGCATATCCGTTCTCAAGCCGAAGAGCGACGTAGCACCAGTAATGAGCGAGGAATTGCTTGGGAAACTCACGTTACCAGCCTCTACCAGCTTTATTATCTCGTCCTCCTTACCCTCGTACTTCAACTTCATGTTCTGGGTATCAAAGTCGAAGGTAGCATCGGTGTTGTAGTTAAGGTTCATGTTCACCTTATCACCCACCTTACCGTTGACGTTCAGGTTTATCTTCTCGTCAAAGTCAATTGACGTGGTATTTCTGTTTCTGATAGGAAGAGAAGGATTATCGATAGACTTGAGCGTAGCGCCGAACTTCAGCTCCGCCGTACCCTGAGTCTTGATTCTCACACCACCAGGACCGAATATCTTCTCAGCAGGTCCCAGTTCGAAGTGCATATCCGTAAAGTTGAACTTATCCTTACCCTTTGTCTCGTAGATCTCGGAGTTCTTTGAGCGGAAATACTGCGCCATCTTCTGCTTCTCCACCCATTTCTGATACTCCTGAACCGACATCATCACAGGAGCCGCCACCCATGTGTTGCCCATCTTCGTACCAATGACATAGCGGTCGAGTGTATCGTTATACACCACGTTCTGCTTCAGGTTCTCCGGACGGCTAAGGTCGGTAGAGCCTTGTTCGAGGTCATCGTATGTAATAGGCATGGTACGCTGTATCTTCCATCGGGGATGCAGCAGGCTGTCAGGTATCGAATCTTCCTGAATAGTGATCTGTCGTCTTATCTCTGGTTTCTTCTCTTTCTTTGCATTATCCTCATCATCAAGATGGTCTTCAGGCGCTCCTTGCGGACGTGTAGTATTGCTCTGCCTCCTTGCCGTCTTATCATCCTGAGCAGACACGGTTGCCCATATCATTACAGGGATGGCCAAGAGGAGGAAGAATACCCACCCCCTCACCCCTCCCATAAAGGGAGGGGAGTAATTACCTTTGTTCGATATGTTATGCCTTGTCTTTTTCAATTTAATTACAAAATACAATCATTTCCTCCCATTGATCTGAAGAATGTATCTACTCCCTCCCCTCTATGGGGAGGGGTCTGGGGGACTGGGTGGGGCTTACTTTATCAACTTCAACGCCTGCTTAATAACCTGCGCAACAGGCAGATCAGGATGAGCCTTGAGAATATCCACCACCACCTTCTGACTTGGAGCAGGCGAGAAGCCGAGCATGGTGAGAGCGCCCACAGCCTCGTCGCGCACCTCATTCTGCTCTGCCGTAAGCACAGGCATACCAGCAGCAGCGGCACTCGACTGCAAATCAGCAATCAAACCGCTTGCCGCCATCTTATCTCGCAGATCCACGATGATGCGCTGGGCAGTACGCAGTCCGATGCCCTTAACCGATTTCAGCATCTTCTCATTACCAGAAGATATCACGTTCACCAGTTCGGTAGGAGTAGTGGCAGAAAGAATCATACGCGCCGTATTGCTACCCACTCCACTCACGGTAATGAGCATACGATACAGTTCACGTTCCTGCTTGTTGGCAAAGCCGTAGAGGGTATATGAATCATCACGTCCACCTGTCATAATAGCCTCGTGGATATAGAGTTTCACCTCCTTCTTCGTCTGAATAGCCGTATAAGTATTAAGGGAAATATTGATGCCGTACCCTACACCCGCAGCCTCCACGACCGCCAATGTAGGAGTCACTTCCGTCAGTTCGCCTTTTATGTATTCAATCATTGTTGTTTTCTTTTGTCTAAGGGATATTGGGGTGAGGGTTGTGGATGAAGGATGAGGGTTTTATTACTATCAATCCATATTCCTTCCAACCTTATTCCCATTTGCCATTTTTTATTATAAATAATAACGTGCGCGAGTATATAATTATTGTATTATAGACAAAAATGTAATAATTAATAACGAATTACCTAATTACAATCTTCGCTAAATGTTAAAACGACAGAAGTAAATAGGTAATTCGTAATTAGTAATTCGTAATTCTACATAGGGTGTGTGTGTAAAAAATATGTAACCTATGTAATAATGTAACTCTTGTAACCTTACATGCAGCTCTCCACACCAAGGGTAGTCGCGATAGCGGTCATTATCGCCGCAAGCGTCTGAAGAATGAATTTCCAAGTTTCCTTTTTCATTTTACAAAGCAAATTAGAGGGTTAATAAAAATCTGCTTGCGCAGAGGGTGGAAAGTAAATTAGAAATAAATTAAAGCCAGTAAATTATTAATTCTAAAAATTATAAATTTAAAATTATTTTCTTGAAATTTAATTTCCTAAAAAATTAATTTACTGAATATAATTTACTGGCTTAATTTACTCCCCATTTACTTTC
>CACYXI010000089.1 GCA_902778265.1 uncultured Bacteroidales bacterium
CGCTCCGTTATGGTCATGACACAATGGTTATGCCTCTCGTCTGCCTCCTCAACATTAACGGCTATGGCAAGCAGATGCCTCTTGAAGATCTTGACAAGAATGGTTGGCTGAACTACCGCATCTTCCCTATGGCATGTAATGTGCAGTTCATTTTCTATCACAAGAATGATCAGGACAAGGATGTGATCTTCAAGGTGCTCCTTAATGAAGATGAGGCTCAGCTTCCTGACCTGAAACCTGTTCAGGGATGCTATTACAAGTGGAGTGATTTCAAGGAGTTTTTCCTGAAGAAGATTAACGATTACGAGAAGAAGTAGAAATTAGGTTATAGGGTTAGGAGGTTATAAGGTTATGAGGTCTGTGCCATTTCGTATTCCGGCCTAAGAACCTAACCTGTAAACCTCAAAACATGCCCTGAAGGGGCAAAAGCTATTAGCCCATGGCATCGCCATGGGGAAATTAGAGTGGTTTCTAACGCCCTGTAAGGGCAAAAGCTCTAATAAAATCAATGCTTTTGCCCTTACAGGGCGAAAATAACAATTTCAATATACCTAGGGCGATGCCCTAGGCTATTAGCTTTTGGCCTTTCAGGCCGTTTGGGCTTATGCTGTTATTTAAAATGGTTATAAAGTCATAGGGGTATAAGGTTGTGAGGTCAAAAAACGAAAGACCTAATAACCTCATAACCTGCAAACCTTAAAACCTGGGAAAGAAATAATGAAGAAACTATTTATAGAAACTTACGGATGTCAGATGAATGTGGCTGACTCTGAGGTCGTTGCCTCAGTGATGCAGATGGCTGGCTATGAAACCGTAGAGAATATTGATGAGGCTGATGCGGTGTTCCTTAACACCTGCTCAGTACGTGAAAATGCAGAGAACAAGATTTATCATCGCTTGGAGGCTCTGCATAACATGAATAAGAACAAGGGAAAGAAAGTGATACTTGGCGTGCTTGGCTGTATGGCAGAGCGTGTCAAGGATGACCTTATTGAGAATCACTATGCCAATCTTGTGGCTGGTCCTGATTCTTATCTGCAACTGCCTGACCTTATCGCGCAATGTGAGCTTGGACAGAATGCTATTGATACTAACCTCTCTTTGACTGAGACATATCGCGACGTGCTTCCTAAGCGTGCTCATGGCATGAAGATTTCGGGTTTCGTAAGTATCATGCGTGGCTGCAACAATTTCTGCCATTATTGCATCGTGCCTTATACTCGTGGTCGTGAGCGTTCAAGGGATGTTGACAGCATCCTAAAGGAGTGTGTGGATCTCAGGGACAGAGGCTATAAGGAACTTACGCTTCTTGGTCAGAATGTGAATTCTTATAAGTTCCCAAAGGAAGGTACAGATGAATTTATTCTTTTCCCAGAACTGCTTAAAAGGGTAGCGGAGGCTGTTCCTGAGATGAGGGTTCGCTTCACCACCTCACACCCTAAGGATATGAGTGATGATACCCTTCAGGTGATTGCCGATATGCCTAATGTCTGCAAGCATATCCATTTGCCTGTGCAGAGCGGTAGTGACAGAATTCTGAAACTGATGAACAGAAAATACACTCGTGAGTGGTATATGAGTAGGGTAGAGGCAATAAAGCGTATTATTCCTGATTGTGCCATTACTACCGATATCTTTGTGGGATATCACTCAGAGACGGAAGAGGATCATCAGTCGTCACTTTCTCTTATGAGGGAGGTGGGCTATGCAAGTGCCTTTATGTTCAAATACTCAGAGCGTCCAGGCACATACGCTTCAAAGCATCTTCCAGACGATGTTCCAGAGGATGTTAAGATTGCAAGGCTTAACGAGATGATTGCCCTTCAGAACGAGCTTTCAGCCGAAAACTATAAGCTTGACGAGGGCAAGGAGTTTGATGTCCTTGTCGAGAATTACAGTAAGCGTAGCCGTGAACAGCTCTGTGGTCGCACGGAGCAGAATAAGATGGTGGTATTCGACAAAGGCAATCACCATATCGGTGAAACGGTTAAGGTTAGGATTACAGGAAGCACCTCCGCAACATTGTTCGGGGAAGAGGTGTAAGGTGTTATATAATAAAAACAATAAGAAACAGGTGGCTATTTCCTTGTTGGGATTAGTCACCTGTTGTTTTTATATCTTTTTTAGAAGAAGCCAAGAACCATTTTTGTTGCTACCTCCACGACTTATATAACCATTCTTGCGAAGTGTGGTCAACTCTCGTTTAAGAGTTGCGAGTGAAATATTCACTTTTCCTGCCAAATCGTCTCTGTTTATGAATGGTGATTGCTTAATAGTTGTAAGTATAGCTAATTGGCGATCTGTTAATGGCTCATTTATCGGCTCATTTATCGGCTCATTTATCGGCTCATCTTGAATGTGGAGGGTAAGCTTTACTTGCATAAGTGAAGTTTGTTCTACCAACTCAGGCTTTAGCCAATGCTTTTCATTCCAAGCATTTAGGATAAGAGGAAAACCAGAACCGAGGTTTTCTCCATATCCAATCATACGGAACATATTCTGCATACGTTGATTACGAGCTTTTGACTCTCCGCCTTTGTATATTTGCTCGATTGGCAATTTGAGGAGCCCAGGATTAGTAAGTTCAAACCTGTCATCGTATTTTTCTACCTTAAGTACTCCGTTGAGCATGAAATCAGAGTGGATAATCATATTGGTAACAGCCTCACGTATTGCTTTTGCTTGTAAAGTGTCATCATTGCGTATCACACCATGCATATTGAATGGTCGGGGCAAATCCTGTGTCAGTTTTGGAATAACCAAGCGAATGAAGTTGAACAGGTTGTTCTCCCATGTACCATCGTATGTTAGTCGGTCGCTATATCGCTGGTCACCTATTAGATTTGATTTGTCTATATAGTCCATACGCAGATTGTCAAAACGATCGCGGACAGAAAGTCCTTTGCCAAACATCAACAATCCGGCTAATGTTACCCATTCTTTTCCTGTTCTTCTATCTTTTGTATAACCTCCAAAGTGTTCCAGAAATTTTGTGTGCTCGTATGTATTCCATTGATGTTCTGGGTGAAGTGTTTGGAACATTTTACGATAGCGTTCTAATGTTGGAATATCAATGTCCTCCATTGTGTATTGCTCCAATAGCAAACCATCATTTCCTGCTTCATTGGAATCACGAAGCATCATTTTTAGTTCTTGTTCAGTGCAATGATAGTCACCCTCATGGTTGCGTTTGAAAGTTCCTTTCGATAGATTATTGTTGATATATACAGGCCGGATTGCGTAATCAGCACGAGGAATATTAATAGCTATAACCTTTTTGTCGTCAATGTCAATAGTTTGCACATCTTCATCTCGCAGTATGTTGATATTAACTTTTTCCTTGCTATTGATTGTATTCCAAAGATCCTTACGGATTTTATCAGCGTCTTCCACTCCTATGATTTCAAATCTTTTGGATAGGTCGCTTTCTTCCATGTTTTCGTACACACCAAGTAGAATAGTTCCACCATATGTGTTTGCGAATGCTGAATAAGTGTCCCAAAGAGAACTTGGTACATTTCTTGTTGCTTTTTTGCATTCCAAGGTTATGCGTTCTCCTTTGGAAAGAAGTTTCTGTATGTCAAGTGGCATATTGGGTACAATCGCGATTTTTTCCATTGTCAACTCTCTTTATATCTTTCTTGTCGCAAATTTACAAAATAATTGTGATTATTCCAAGTTTTTGTCTGAAAAAAAATGTTTTTGTGATAAAAACTAAAAACCACCGCCCCAAAACAGGGCGGTGGTTCGGTTAATTGCAATAAATAGTTATGGAGTGAATTATTCACTTTCTTCTTCATTAAAATCCCAATCCCAATCGTAATAGTTGGTGGATTTGGCCTCAAAACGACCTGTGCCACCAATATTGATATTGGAAGTATCAGTAAGAAGCTGATTATAGCCAAGCCTCTCAATGGTGAGAGTTGGCGTAAGATATTTCTTTTTCATCATACCTGTAGCTTTACTTCATTATCTTCTTTGTTGAACCATCTGAATACTTCACGATGTTCAAACCGTTCCTCATTTCGTTGAGCTTTCTGCCGTTGGCATCATAGATACCGACAACCTTATTCTCGATATCAATTACATTCTCGTCAATTCCTGTTGCCACTTCGTCATCAAGACAAAGCACCGTAATCTTTCCAGGGGCATAAGAACCTTCCTCTTTGTTCTCTATCTTCAGATACCAACGGAAAGCACCAAGGGATGCGTCATTGTCTTCAGCCTGAACAAGTTCACCTCCCCCCATGCCATAATAGCCATTTGAAATAATAGTAGCTCCAGATATTGTGTTATAAGTTCCTGTGAACGTGTACATTGTATTGACAGAAGCACAGTAGATAGAGTTTACTTCCGTCTTCTTCAATGTGGCATTATTGATAGTGATTGTCTTTGTGCCAGTTGTCTTTGGCTTGATGAGGTAAGGGGTATTTGCTTTCAGCGAACCTGACTTCACCTTGACAATTTCAAGCTCTGTGCGATCAAATATTCCGTTATCATCGTCATCATACTGATGCACGTTATTGATAGCTGCAACCTCAAAGTCGTTGCTCCAATCTGAATACTTCATAGAGAATGGGACATAGAGAGCCTGCCAATTAGTGCTATTGAATGTGCGAGTGTATTTGATAGTGTTTGCCGTTGCCTCAGTAGCGTTAGAATAGCTTGAAGAAGCATCTGTAAGTGTAATTGTATTGTAAATAACATTTACCTTGCACTCTGCGTATGCTCCCTTGCCGTCTGCTGCTGTTGCTGTAATCGTAGCAGTACCAGCACCTACAGTAGTAACAACACCATTTTCATCAACAGTTGCCACGTCTGTATTTGAAGATTTCCAAGTTACAGTTCTCATTGTTGCGTCTTCTGGAAGAACTGTGGCAGTAAGAGTCTTTGTGCTACCAAGTGCAATGGTTGTGTTTGTAGTGTTCAATGTCACGCTCTCTGCCTTTATTATTCCATCAGAAACCGTAATCTTACAAGTAGCCTTAACACCACTACCGTCAATTGGCGTTGCTGTTATAGTTGCAGTTCCAGCATTCATGGTCATGAATTTTCCCGTATTGTCATCAAGTATCATGACCACATCATCATTAGAACTTGTATAGACAACATCTTTGAATGTGGCATTATCAGGTTTGATTATAGCTGTTAGCTGCCCTTCTGTATATGGAGCCATTGCAAGGCTTGAATGGTTAAGGTCTATGCTTGTTACTGGATGTTCGATAGGTATATCTCCTACTATATCATACTGTCCCCAGTTTGCATCTTTTTTGAAAGCATCTACAAATGGAGCGTAAACGTGTACAGTAGAGCCAGAAGAAAATACATAATTGCCTAATGTGATGGCTGTTGGGGAGTTATAAACGTACAAATTGTAAGATGAACCGTATGCGAAGGCATTAGTCCCGATATAATTTACAGATTTAGGAAGTTTAATGGTTGATATTTGGTTAACCGTAAAAGCACCAACTCCGATTGTAATTAAGCCTTCGGGTAGTGTTATAGATGTTAGAGGACAATAATCAAATGCAGCTTCAGGAATATCTGTTACGCCATTTGGTATGTTGATATTATTTAGGCTTCTACAGTATGAAAAACACCTCTCTCCAAGTTTTTTGATAGATGATGGGAGAATTTGTTCCTTTAGACTTGTGCAACCAGAAAATGCGTCCTTCCCAATTTCCTCAACTCCTTCAGAAATTGTCACGGAAGTAAGGGCGGAACAATTAGCAAAAGCATTGTTGGGTATAATCTTTACTCCTGTAGGAATGGTGATTGGTGAACTTAATGAACTACATCCATTGAAAGCAGATACTCCTATTGATGTAATGCTATTGGGAAGTGATACGGAAGTTATGCTTGAACATCCATAAAATGCATAGTCGTTGATAGTATTTACTGTTGATGGAATTGTATATTCTCCACTTTTTGCTTGAGGACACTTGAGAAGTGTGGTTTTATCTTTGTTGAAAAGCACACCTCCAACAGCAGAATAGTTTGGATTGTCTGCACTTACTATAAATGTTTTTAATGAAGTGCAATTGTTAAAACAACTAGCGTTACCGTTCCAGTTGGTCATTGCGATGCTTGTAACAGTAGATGGAATAATGATTGCTTTCAAGTCTGGGCAATTGTAAAAAGCGTATGTTTGAATGTTTCTGACTGTATATGTATTGCCTTCGTAGGTTACCGTACTAGGAATAGTTATACTGCCAGAATATGCGTTGGTGTAGGCACTGCTAGAATAGCCAAGGTGATCTTGCGCTTTGTTTGTTACTGTAGCTTCATCACCTTCCAAATAATAGTAGATACCATCAATCTCTACTGCGGATGCGCTCGTCCATAATGCACTTATGATAACGAGCAATAGAATGCTTAGGGGTTTAAATAATTGTTTCATAATTGTGTCTCATTGTCAGTATATTCCCTGCAACCGACATTTATTAAAGTTGGAAATAAGAAAGGGCGTGGGAACTATTGCTGTTATTAAGGTTGAGGCTCTGGACTGCCCTGCAAATATAACAAACAATAGCCCACGCCTCTATCGTTATATGAAAAACATATAGCAATGAGACATGAGCGTCTTGTCTATTATCCATTTGCAGAGGAATTGTCCAGATTCCAACCTTGGATAACTTCAAAACGCTCTTCATGCCATTCGGCACTGTTCCTATCGACATAGGATTGAGTGCAAAAGTAAACAATTCCTTTGAAACAAGCAAATTTTTTAACAAAAAAGTTAAAGAATGTGATGTTTTAGAATAATTTCGCGTCTTTCATAATGTTATTCGCCTTTACTTGACTTTTCGTGTCTTTCGTATTCAGAAAAAACTTTTTCGCAATAATCCTACATACCTACATCGTCACCTTTGTAACTCGTTTTAGGTTAGTACATTACACGGATTTCAAATATCGCGCAAACCTACACTAAACCTACACTCATCCTACACTCGTAGTGTAGGTTTCGTGTAGGATGAGTGTAGGTTTAGCGCATATTTGAAAACGCTGTAAGCTTTTGTGTGCCAGTAAATTGCACGGCTGCTTGTGTAGGTATGTAGGATTATTGCGAAAAAGTTTTTTTCTGAGGACTTTAGTTTTTATTTTTCACTTTTCATTTTTCATTTACTTCAAGTCCGCTTCACCTTCGCTCTTCCTCCGTACCAAACTCGGTGCAAGTCCGTTCCTTGGAATGAGGGAAAATGGGATTTGCATAGGATTTGCTAGGGAACTGCATGGGAATTCAATGGATTCGCAGCATTTGGTGTTTAAACTGACAATAACCAACGTGAATTCGATGAATTTCATCAACTAGTATATTATTGAAAGCCAAGTGGTTGAAGAAGCTCTGAAAGAGCGGCACCTAATAGCGAAGGGCGTAAGCCCTGGATATATAGACATTAATTAGTGTGTGAGGTCTGAAGGACCGATACCTATCATATTTATTAGATGTCGCACCTACGGCGCTCACAAAAAAAACATCGTCATAGGTAGCACTCACGTACTACCCTTTTAGGTGTCGCACCTTCGGCGCTCTTCGTCGAACTCACGTTAATTATTATCATTTAAAAGCAGCTTGCTGCCATAAGAGAAAGTTTTTCGTATTCTCGTTAACACAAAAACCACTACCCTGAAACGGGGTAGTGGTTTTGTTGAATGTTATAAATTGCTTTGTGACTTTGCGCCTTAGCGTTTGAAAATCACTTTACTTCTTCTTTGCAACTTTCTTAGGAGCTGCTTTTGGAGCAGCCTTTACTGGAGCCTTGGCTGCTTCTGCAGGCTTCTCTGCTTCTGCCCCCTCAATACCTACAAGCTCAACTTTGAAGATAAGCATAGAGAAAGGCTTGATCTTGCCCTGATCGTGCTCGCCGTATGCAAGCTCGTAAGGGATGTAAAGCTCCCATGTAGAGCCGACAGGCATCATGGTGAGAGCCTCTGTCCAACCCTTGATGACCTGATTGCAACGGAACTTGGTGATTGGGTCGCTACGCTTGTAAGAAGAGTCGAAGACTGTGCCGTCGAGAAGCTTACCCTCGTACTTTACCTTTACCTCCTGAGAAGCAGTAGGAACAGGACCTGTTCCCTTTGTCAGAATCTTATACTGAAGACCTGAAGGAGTAGTTACAACACCTTCCTTCTTTGCATTCTCAGCAAGGAACTTCTTACCAGCCTCGCGGTTAGCACCATAGAGCTTTTCCTGCTTAGCCTCGTGGTTAGCTTTCATGCGAGCCTCGAAATAGCTTGCTGAAGTTTGCTGGCTGTAGATAGAGGTGTCATTCTTCAGGGCTGCTACGAAACCCTCAACGAACTTAGAGCGAACGAGAGCGTTGGAAGTGCCTTCGAGTTCCTTCTCAATACCAGGGAACATACGGTTTTTCACCATATCGGCAATCTGAAGACCAGCAGCATAGGCGTTGTAGCTTGGGTTGTCGCCCTTCTCCATTGCCTCATTGAAGCCCTTGATGAAATCAGCCATATAGGTTGTGTCAACCTTCATCTGGCTTGTGAGGTAAGGGATGAGACCATTGGTCTGAGCCATACCGGCTGCATAGCTTAGGGTATCGTTGCTATTGGCAAGAACTGTGCGGGCAGGAGCTACTGGAGCTACCACCGCCTTTTTCTTCTTGTCATTAGCAGCAATGGCGAGCATAGAGAAGCTCACCATCATTGTTACTACTATAAATAAAGATTTCTTCATTTTAAGTATGTAATCAAGTTAGTTTATATAATCAAGAATTAGAGAATTTGAGATTTTTCTTTTATAATTCAGAAAAACTCTAAATCTCTAATTCTTGATAGGGATATGATTATTTTTGAATATTGCTTTTGTCAAAAATTATTTCTTTGCATTGTCGCCAGCCTTCTTGATGCTGATAAGCTCAATCTTGAAGATGAGTGCAGAGAAAGGCTTAACCTGGTTCTGAGGAGAACGCTCGCCGTAAGCGAGTTCCTGTGGGATGTAAACCTCCCATGTAGAACCAACAGGCATGTGAACGAGAGCCTCTGTCCAACCCTTGATAACGCGGTTAGCTGGGAATGTAACAGGCTCGCCACGCTTGTAAGAAGAATCGAATACGTTGCCGTCGATAGTCTTACCCTCGTAGTTTACAACAACCAAAGATGTGTCAGATGGGATTTCGCCAGAACCTTCCTTGATAACCTTATACTGAACACCGCTTGGGAGAGTCTTAACACCTTCCTTCTTAGCGTTGTCGGCAAGGAACTTCTCGCCGGCAGCCTTATTGTCGCCGTACTGCTTCTCAGCCTCCTGAGCCTTGATCTCCTGAATCTTTCTCTGTGCAATCTCGCCAGCCTGCTCAACAGTCATGAGCTGCTTCTTGCCTGTTGTACCTGCGATGAAACCTGCAAGGAAGTTCTTCATAGAGATAGTCTTTGTAGAGTCCTCGCCGAAGAGCTCGTGGTTGAGGCCCTTAACCATCTGGTTAGAGATCTGCTGACCGATCTGGATACCTGCATAATAAGCGGCAGTCTTCTTGTCGTCGCCTGCGTTAGCACCCTCGTTGAGACCCTTGATGAAAGCATCCATATAGGTTGTGTCAACGCCGAGCTGATTAACGAGATACTCCTTCAGACCCTGAGTCTGAGCGAGACCGATAGTGTAACTTACTGTGTCGATGTCGTTCTTGAGGTTAGCCTTTGGGCTGTTTCCGCAAGAAGAGAAAGATGCAGCGAGTGCAATGATAGCTGCGATTGCTGCGAAAGTGATTTTTTTCATTTTTGCTTTTTATTTTTGTTTTAGTTATGTTTTCCGGGTTTACCGGTTTTTCCGAAGAGTCCGGAATGTCCGGGCTTTTCGGCATTTCCAGTCTTACTTCACCTCAATCAGCTCAACATCGAAGATGAGGGCTGCGTATGGAGGAATGGCACCTGCTGCACCTGCCTCACCGTAAGCGAGGTTGTAAGGAATGAAGAAGCGGTTCTTACCACCTTCCTTCATGAGCTGAAGACCCTCAGTCCAACCTGCGATAACGCCATTGAGAGGGAATGATGCAGGCTCACCACGCTGTACGCTGCTGTCGAAGACTGTTCCGTTGGTGAGGAAGCCCTCGTAATGGCATACTACGGTATCAGTAGCCTTTGGAGACTTACCAGCACCTTCCTTGATAACAGTATATTGAAGACCAGAGGCAGTAGTGATTACGCCATCCTTCTTTGCATTCTCTGCAAGATATGCTTCACCTTCAGCCTTGAGCTTCTTTCCGTTCTCAGCCATAGCAGCACGCTGCTTAGCCTCCTGCTCCTGGAAGAATTTCTGTACTATCTGCTGAGAATCAGCCATTGAGATCTTGAGTTCTGAACCATTGAGAACATCCTTGATTGCCTGTGCGAAATCATCGATGTTGAGAGTCTCTGCGCCCATGCTCTTAAGCTGGGAACCAATGCCCAGTCCGAGGGCGTAGCTTACATTATCCATGTGAATTTTTATCGTTTTTTGTGGAAAAATATTTAATCAAGGTGCAAAGTTAACATTTTTCTTCGATTACTTTAGTGTATTTACGAAAAAAATTACTATTTTTGTGCATTGTTAAGAAATATAACTCGTTATTCAGCAATAAAACAACCTAAAAACTATTGAAATTATGAAGAAGAAAATAGTTGTTTTGACAGGTGCAGGAATGTCGGTTGAGAGTGGTTTGACTACTTTCCGCGATGCAGGTGGCTTGTGGGATAACTATCCCGTGATGAAGGTTGCCAGTCATACTGGCTGGGAGCAGGATCCTTGCTATGTGAATGATTTCTATAACATGCTTCGCACCAAGTATCGTGATGTGAAGCCTAACAAGGGGCATCTTCTTCTGAAGGAACTGGAGAAGGACTTTGACGTTACCATCGTTACCCAGAACGTGGATAACCTTCACGAGATGGCGGGTTCTTCAAAGATCATTCACCTTCATGGTGAGATGATGAAGATGTGTTCAAGCAGGGATGTGGATAATCCACGCTATCATATCACCCTTCCTCACGAGGGCTTTGGCGAGACAGGTCTTGAGGTGCCTCATGGCGAGAAGGCAGGTGATGGTAGTCTGCTGAGACCTTTCATCGTTTTCTTCGAGGAGAATGTGCCTAATATGTACGATGCGGCTCAGGAGGCTCAACAGGCTGATATCTTCATAATCATAGGTACGAGCCTTAACGTATATCCTGCTGCCGGGTTGGTGCAGTATTGCCGTCAGGGAATACCGATGTATCTTATCGACCCTAATGCTGTTACTACACGAGCTAATCTCACTCATATCAAAAAAGGTGCGAGTGAGGGAATGGCGGAGCTGATTGAGATATTAAGAAATTAAGAGATGAAGATATTAATTTGCTAAGGAGTAATAAGGAGTACAAGGAGTTCAAGGAGTACAAGACGAATGTATTTTCCCTGCACATTAACGATAAATACTATCGTCTTGTACTACTTAAGCGACTTTAGGAGCGTCACTCCTTGTACTCCTTGAACTCCTCTAAACTTAGAAAAAACAAATGAAAATACTGATAATGAATGGTCCGAACCTGAATCTGCTCGGTGTTCGTGAACCTGGAATCTATGGTGATTCTTCCTTTGAGGCTTATCTGCCAAAACTTAGAGAGCGTTTCCCTGATGTTGAACTGGAATATTACCAGAGTAATATTGAGGGTGAGATGATAAATAAGTTGCAGGAGGTGGGCTTTACATACGATGGTGTGGCTCTCAATGCAGGTGCCTATACCCATACAAGCGTGGCTCTTCACGATTGCATTCGCTCATTGCGTTGCCCTGTTATTGAGGTACATATTAGTAATGTACACACGCGAGAGGAGTTCCGTCATCATAGCTTTATCTCTGCTGCCTGCAAGGGAGTGATCTGTGGTTTCGGACTTGATTCTTATCGTCTGGCAATTTCTGCTCTCTGTGAATAATGGCAAAGTCGAAGACACAGGATCCTACACATACCACCCTTGACGGGGAGGCAGAACTTGACAAATACGTTAGGGAGCATTCGGACAAAGAGCCTGAATATCTCTATCGCCTCTATCGTGACACTAATGTCCGTCTGCTTCATGGTCGTATGGCAAGTGGGCATCTTCAAGGACGTTTGCTAAAGATGCTCGTAGAAATGGCAAAGCCGAAGAATGTGCTTGAAGTGGGTACGTTCTCCGGCTATTCTGCATTGTGTCTTGCCGAAGGACTTTCGGAAGACGGGCATCTCTATACCTTCGAGATAAATGACGAGCAAGAAGACTTTACCCGAAAGTGGATAGAAGGTTCGCCTCTCAGCGATAAGATCTCATTTATAATAGGTAATGCAATAGAGAAAGTGCCTTGTCTTGCTTCAGAGAAGGGTATTTCCTTCGATATGGCATTTATTGACGGGGATAAGCGTACATATGTTGAGACCTACGAGATGCTGTTGCCTCTGATGTCGGATGGTGGATGGATTCTTGCCGATAACACCTTGTGGGACGGTCATGTTATTGATCCTGAATATGCAAGGGATAACCAGACGAAAGGGATAAGGGCTTTCAATGATGTCGTTGCTAATGACGATAGGGTAGAGAAGGTTTTGATTCCGCTTCGCGATGGGCTAACCTTGATTAGGAAAAAGCCGGTAAAGAGTAAAGGGTAAAGTGTAAAGAGAAATGTAGATAGTAAAGTGAAAAGAATAATCTTTACCATATTTGTAGCCTTCGTTATAGTAATTTCTGCCTTTGCCCAGTTTGAACAGGCTCCTGCCTTTCCTGGTGCAGAGGGCTTTGGTCGTTTCACTACTGGAGGTCGTGGTGGGGCGGTCTGTCATGTCACGAGTCTTGAGGACTCTGACAAGGAAGGCACTTTCCGTTGGGCTGTTCAGCAATCGGGTAAGAGAACCATTGTCTTTGATGTTTCGGGAACTATCTTCCTAAAGTCGCAGCTTGTGGTCAAGGATGGTGATGTGTCTATTCTCGGTCAGACGGCTCCGGGTGATGGCATCTGCATAGCCGATTATCCTTTTGTGATCGGTGCAAGCAATGTTATTATAAGGTACATGCGATTCAGACTCGGCAATCGTCAGGCTATGTATCATGAGGGTGACGGTCTGGGAGGTATGGATAAGGAGAATATCGTTATTGATCATTGCTCTGTCAGTTGGTCTATTGATGAATGTCTTTCCGTCTATGGTTCAAAGAATATATCCGTGCAATGGAATATAGTGGATCAGAGTCTTGTGAATGCTGGCCACTCAAAGGGAAATCATGGCTATGGTGGCAACTGGGGAGGTTCGGGTGCATCATATCATCATAATCTTCTTGCCTTTCATGTAAGTCGTTGTCCGCGTCTTGGTCCTCGTGTCGGAACTCAGAAAGACGAGAGGATGGATCTGCGTAACTGCGTGATGTATAACTGGGACGGAAATGGCTGTTATGGTGGTGAGGGTATGAATGTGAATATCGTAAATAACTACTATAAGCCGGGGCCTGGAACGAGTTCTAAGCACGATGTGGATAAAAGAATTGCGTCTATCGGTGTAAGGACAACGGCCTATACTCGTCATGGTACGCCCAAGGCAAATGCGTGGGATGCTATGTGGCATGTATGGGGAAAGTATTATGTCAGTGGAAATGTCAATACAAGGCATGATGATGTAGCCGCAGACAACTGGAATAACGGCATCTGTAATCAGATTGTGAATGATGACAAGGTTGATTATACCTTTACCGAAGAGACAAAAGATACTATATGTCTGAAAGAGCCTATACCATACGGTTGGATTTATACTCATTCGGCTGAAGAAGGATATAATAAGGTGTTGGCTTATGCCGGAGCTTCTTATAGTCGAGACTCGCATGATGCTGTTATAGTAAAGGATGTGGCTAATGGTACGGCTACCTATACGAGCAAGGGACAGAGACCTGGTTTTGTGAATAGTCAGGATGATGCAGGAGGCTGGCCTGAACTGAAGTCGAATCCTGTTCTGAAAGACAGCGATGGCGATGGTATTCCAGACAAATGGGAAAAGAAACATGGGTTGAACCCGAAGGATGCAAAGGATGGAAATCTTTATTCGCTTGATGAGCGAGGCTTCTATACGAACCTTGAGGTGTATTGTAACGCTTTGGTTGAAAGTCAGATAAAGGAGCAACTTTCGGGTTCGGACAAGAATGTCAAAGGCTATTTCGAGGAATATTTCCCGAAATTGAATAAAAAAAATCAAAAGTAATCGTCAATAAATTTGGTAATGTCGTAAAAAAACATTACCTTTGTGCTCGCAAAATCTAAGGTTGTGCGCCATCCTTTTAGGGTTGACACACATTTTTGCATCTTACATATCCGTGCATTGTAAACATTTCAAATATTAACTTAAAAACATAAAATCTAAACAATGGACAATAAGAATCAGCAGCCTGGACAGCAGGTACAGATAGAGGTGTCACCAGAGGTGGCAAGAGGTATTTACTCTAACTTCGCAGTTATCAGTCACTCTCATGCGGAGTTCGTAGTTGACTGTGCAAGTATGCTCCCAGGTCAGCCAAAGGCTCAGGTAGTTAGTCGTATCCTTCTCGCTCCAGAGCACGCAAAGCGTCTCGCTATGGCTCTTCAGGAGAACATCATGCGCTATGAGTCAGAGTTCGGCACAATCGACCTCGGTCAGCCACAGGCTCCACAGGGTCCTCGTACTGCCAACCCATTCGGTAAGGGCGAGGCTTAATCCCTCTCTTTCTATTAGAGCCAATAAAAATCCGATGCAGAATCCGTTCTGTATCGGATTTTTTTGTGGTGATATTTGCGAGTGTCGGATATTTTTGCTAATTTTGTCCGCAAACAATATTGAATATGAAGCATTCTATTATCATATATGGTAGTCAGTATGGCACTACGAAGAGGTATGCCGAGCGCTTGTCTGATATTACGGGAATCAAGCGTGTGAGCCGTAAGGAGGCAAAGGGCGTTAATGACTATGAACGTGTTATTTACATGGGCGGACTTTATGCTGGTAGTGTCTTTGGGTTAAAAAAGTTGGCTGCTACCCTTACCAATCAGGAGTTGGTGATTGTTACGGTTGGCTTGGTCAATCCGCAGGACAAAGAGAATATCAAGTATGTACGTGGCAATATTAAATCGCAGATTCCTAACCGTTTGTATAATGAAGACAAGATTTTCCATCTTCGTGGAGCTATAGATTATAGCACAATGGGTATTAAGCATAAACTGATGATGTCTTTCATGCACCATCGACTGTCGAAGATGCCAGAGGAAAAGCTAAATGCAGAGAGTAAGACCATTCTCGAAACATACGGAAAGACAGTTGATTATGTAGATTTCGATACCTTGCAGCCGATTGTCGATGCTTTGCTATCGGTTAGTGATGTTTCGTAAATTCGTTGAACTGTTGAAATTACATTTTTCTGGAAGTCTAAGGAGCACAAATTCCCTTTCGTCTCTGGTTCGCTTCTCCTTCGCTTCTAAACCGCACCAAACTCGATGCAAGTCCGTTCCGTGGAATGGGCGAAAATGGGAGTTGCATCGAGTTTGGTAGGGATTTGCGAGGGACTTGCTACGGAGTTGAAGGGTAGGGTGGTTGGATTGTGAGAAAATGCTCAAAAATGGAAGAATAAGGAAAATGAGTAGAAATTTGGGAATTAAAAAAGATTTGTATTAGTTAAATAAAGTTAAAGAAAGGTGGTACTAATAACAAATCTTTAATAATATTAGGTATTTTCGGGAAATATTCGTACCTTTGCACCCCGAAACGCTTCAAAAGGAGTATTGTGGCCTGACGAGAGCGTATAACATACTGAGTACAAATAAAATAACATATATAAATTAAACAAATTAAATTATGCCTACAATTCAACAATTGGTAAGAAAAGGCAGACAGGTACTTGTAGACAAGAGCAAGTCACCAGCTCTGGACTCATGTCCTCAGCGTCGCGGTGTGTGCGTGCGTGTGTATACAACTACCCCTAAGAAGCCTAATTCGGCTATGCGTAAGGTAGCCCGTGTTCGTCTAGCCCGTGTTCGTCTCACAAACTCTAAGGAGGTTAACTCTTACATTCCAGGTGAGGGTCACAACCTTCAGGAGCACTCAATCGTACTTGTACGTGGCGGTCGTGTAAAGGACCTCCCAGGTGTACGTTATCACATCGTTCGTGGTACTCTTGATACCGCTGGTGTTGCTAACCGTACACAGCGTCGTTCTAAGTACGGTGCTAAGCGTCCAAAGGCTAAGAAGTAAATAGCCTGATCACCATTTGCCATTTACGAGATCTTTGTTAGATGGCAAATGGTTGTTTTTATTTTTCTTTAAGTGCAAGAAATTGTACGCAAGTACATATAAATAATGTACGTTTAACTTCATTTTGCTGGAGATTTGTTTTTAGTGACGGTTGAGTAAATGCTCTGGAGAGAGCGTTGAAGACAATGCAACAGACAGCCCCCAAGCAGAATTTTTTAAAATTTTTCAAACAACAAAATGAGAAAAGCAAAACCAAAGAAGCGTGTGGTCCTTCCAGATCCAGTCTTCAATGACAAGAAAGTGTCAAAGTTCGTAAACCATCTTATGTTCGATGGTAAGAAGAACGCATCTTACGAAATCTTCTACGCTGCCCTTGAGACAGTTAAGGAAAAGATGGCAAACGAGGAAAAGTCTGCTCTTGAGATTTGGAAGCAGGCTCTCGACAACATCACTCCACAGGTTGAGGTAAAGAGCCGCCGTATCGGTGGTGCTACTTTCCAGGTGCCAATGGAGATCCGTGCTGACCGCAAGGAGTCTATCTCAATGAAGAATATGATTATCTTCGCTCGTAAGCGTGGTGGTAAGGGTATGTCTGACAAGCTTGCTGCTGAGATCATGGACGCATACAACAACCAGGGTGGTGCTTTCAAGCGTAAGGAAGATATGCACCGTATGGCTGAGGCTAACCGTGCATTTGCACATTTCCGTTTCTAATTATATAATGTAAGGAGATAAAGAAATGGCAAAGCATGATCTTCATTTGACCCGTAACATCGGTATTATGGCTCACATTGATGCTGGTAAGACTACCACATCAGAGCGTATTCTTTTCTATACAGGTAAGACTCACAAGATTGGTGAGGTGCACGAAGGTGGCGCTACCATGGACTGGATGGCTCAGGAGCAGGAGCGTGGTATCACTATCACATCTGCTGCTACAACCTGT